>JALCZJ010000006.1 GCA_022690815.1 Ferrimicrobium sp. | reverse complement strand
ATGAACGAGCGCACACCACAGATGCAGGTAATGCTTGTGCTATCCTTTGTGCATCTGAAGAATCAGGTGCCAATTACTTCGAGAGCCACGACGATCCAACGGTTCAGGTAAAGCGACTGAGCAAGCGAATTGAAGCTCTCGGATTCCAGGTCACCGTAGCAGAGAGGGTCGCCTAGGCCCGAGCATCTCACAACGCAAAGACCAGCTCGCATCGTCGGATGCTTAGGTTTTGTCGTCCCAGTTCTTTAGGTGGTGGGGCATTACACTTTAGACTCGGTGTGTCGGTCGCAAACCACCACTTGTCGTCCACCGATCGCTCGGGATTAAGAGCCGAGTGTGGTACTTTCAGCCCGTGATGGAGAGCAAGGTCCCCGGCAAGCCCAGCCAGCATCGCATCGAACACCCTACTTCTAGTACTGCGAGGCTCGATGTCGAGCATTTTATGCCTGATGTGATCGTTTGCATCCTCAAAGTCGATACAAAACTGTTCGACGCCACGTACGGCTTCGGGCCAGCCGTACCGATCCAACGCCACCGCAATGGCACCTGCTAAGTCATCCATTGTCACCCCTTCACTCTACCGAGGGGTGACCACACCGTACCTGGGTATCATCCACCTGTAAGCGGCAGCCCACCCTTCAAAGACAACTGCGTTGGCCATCCATGGGCAACTCACCACTGATGGCTTTGGAGCAAGGGAATCATAACTGGGATGTTCGTGGCCACATAACGCACTGGACATTCCAGCGTTAAACCACCAGCTCCGGATGGGTCATGTTGAGCCAATACCACAACGTGCTGCGCCAGCAAACCCGTCGCCCAAGGCCGAAGTTCCCCTCAGGTCAATCCAGTTTCACCCCAAAATTGAGCCTTAAACAGCAGGTTCTTGCCTAGGGTAGTAGAGAGTATCGGCATGTATTCTCACAAATGGCGGGGATTTCTTGGGTTTGGACTTGACATGAGTGCTATCGACATATGAGGCAGTGAGTCTCTCGGCCAAGCGTGGCGACGTATCTCGAGAAGGCCACAGAGCACCAGAGAGCATGGCCGCTGCCAGAGAGCATGGCCGCACAAGCCTTAGAGCAGTTGTTATTTCCGTCGGTTGAGACGCCAAAGAGTCCACCTGGGCTACCGGACTGGGAGAAGGTGGCCACCGAGCTCGCAACGCATCAGCACCTGACGCTTCAGCTTCTCTGGCGCTAAGTACAAGGAGCGTGATCCAAATGGGCTCAGCTACCCACGGTTCTGCGCTCGCTGCCGAGAATGGAAGAAGATCAATCAGGTGGTCATGCACTTTGAGCACCAAGCGGGTGAGAAGCTCTTTCTCGACTTCGCCAATGACACCGTCGACCCAGCCGCGGATCCATCGCTTTGGCCAACGACTGCGCCCAATCGACCATTGGCAACACAACGGGCCAAAAGGTAACTGCTCGCTCAGCTGCGCAGAAGGAAATCCGCTTCATCCTCCCCAAAGAGCGCCTGAAGCATCGCCCGTAAACGAGGATGATGCTCGAGTGATCGATCCTGGGCGATCAACGCCCTGGCATGCTTACGGGCCTCGAGAACGAGCTCCCGATCACGGCTAAGCGAGGCAACCTTGAGGTCGGTTCGTCCGGCCTGGCGGCCACCGAGCACCGTCCCCTCACCTCGGAGCTCGAGGTCGATCTCGGCAAGGGCAAAGCCATCATCACTTTTGACAAGTGCGCCAAGTCGCGCCTCGGCGACCGTAGAGTCGACCTCCGAAAGAAGAAAACAGTAGGACTGCTCTTCCCCACGCCCGACGCGGCCACGGAGCTGGTGGAGTTGGGCGATGCCGAAGCGGTCGGCATCCTCGATGATCATCACGGTCGCATTCGGAACGTCCACCCCCACTTCGATCACCGTGGTCGCCACCAGCACATCGATCTCTTGGGCACGAAAGGCCCCCATCACCTCATCCTTGGCCGCCGAGGAGAGCTTCCCATGGATCAGACCCAGTCTCAGTCCGCTCAACTCAGCCTGTTGGAGCCGTTCAAACTCCTCGGTCACCGCTCGTAACTGGAGTTTGGTGCTTTCATCCACCACCGGGCAAACCACGTACCCTTGGCGCCCTTGGGCGACCTGGTCGCGCAGGAGTCCAAAGGCTTCATTCGCCTCCATCGGCGTACGCGCCCAGCGGGTCTCGACGCGTTGGCGACCTGGCGGCAGTCCTTCGATCACGGAGACATCGAGGTCCCCATAGACGGTCATCGCCGCCGTCCTCGGAATCGGCGTCGCCGTCATCACCAGGGTGTCCGGTGAGCTTCCCTGATCGAGGGTCACACGATCGGTCAGCGCAGAGCGCTGCTCGACACCAAATCGATGTTGTTCATCGACCACCACCAACCCAAGCGACGCGAAGGAGATCTCGTCGTTAAAGAGCGCGTGCGTACCAACCACGATATCGAGCGCACCAGATGCTAGGTCACCAAGCAAACGACGTCGCCGAGCCGCTGGCGTCGACCCGGTCAACAGATCGATCGTGACCGGGCGAGGCTCCCCCTTAAAGAGGCGCCCGGTCGCGTTGTCTGGTAGGCGAGCCTCGGCGACCAGCGTGCTGATGGAACGATAGTGCTGCTCGGCAAGCACCTCGGTGGGTGCGACCAGCACCGCCTGGTGACCACTCTGTACGGAGATTAGCATCGCCACCACCGAGACCAGGGTCTTGCCGGAGCCGACGTCTCCTTGCAAGAGTCGATGCATGGCCCTTGTCGAGCCCATATCCTCTGCGATCTCAGCGATCGCACTTCGCTGGCCGGCGGTGAGTTCGTAGGGAAGATGCGCAAGAAACTCCCCTAGGAGCCGCGCAGATCCAGGGAGCAATGGGTTCGCATCATGGACCGTCGCCACAGCGCGAGCCTCGCGTTCGGCTCTGAGCTGGGCTAGCTTGACCTGGAGCAGGAAGAGCTCGTCGAAGGCGACACTTTTGCGAGCCACCTGTCGAGTCTGCTCGTTGGTCGGAAAGTGCAGCTGCCACAGCGCCTGGTAGATGTCGTACACCCCCAAATGCCCCCGCAGCGACGGCGGAACGATGTCGACGAACTCGGAGTACTCGGTAAAGACTTGGGCTACCGCTCGCGCGATGTCCGACGAGTTCAAGCCAGCAGCCTCACGTAACGAATACAGCGGGACGATGGCTCCCGTCTTGTCACCAATCGGGTCGACCAAGGGATTCGTCATCTGGCGGCGTCGACGAAAGAGTTCGACCCTCCCAAAGACCGCCACCTCACCGACGATGGAGGACAGCTGCTTGGCGCGGTAGGGCTGGCCGAAGAACGTCAACGTGATCTTGCCCGACGCGTCGACGAGCTGAGCTTCAACGATGACCCGGCCACCTCGGGTCGGGATGCGCCGTGCATCCATTACACGACCGACCAGGAGGACCTGCTCACCGGGGATTGCCTCACCGATCGGCACCTCACGAGAGCGGTCGATGTAGCGGCGTGGAAAGTAGGTGACGAGGTCATAGACCGTCTCGACCCCAAGGGCCGCCAACGCGCGGGTTCGCGCTGGACCGATGCCGCTCAGCTGACTGACACTCGCTCGGGTCAACTCATCCAGACGAACAACTGCTCCCACGCGCCTCCTATCTCCACATCCGTCTACTCGAACAGGCTACTCGTTGTGCGAGGTCGATCTTGGGAGCCGAGGTCGCTGATCGGTCGCGCGTCGAGCGAGTTCTCAGCTCGTACGCCCCAGCAAACTACTGCCTTTGCTGTCAGCCCCGCCCGGTGATGAGCGCTCAGACACCGAGGCACAGCGCCCAGGGGGCGAATCCTAGGCGTCAGTGGTATCGATGACCGGACGCTACTATTCGACCCCGACCAGGAATGGATACAGCGGTTGATCTCCATGATGGATCTCAACGGTCAACTGGGGGTAGTGCTCCTCGAGTTGGTGCTCGATCGAAGTGACGACTCGCTGGTCGACACCCTCTCCAACGAGTAGCGTGACGATCTCCGAGTCCGGCGAGGATAGCCGGTCGACCAGCTCGATCACCACCACCTCGAGGTCGCTGCCGGCCGCCAGGATTCCGTCGGCTCCGAGGCCGATGAACGACCCAACCGAAAATTCGCCGCGTTGCCCGCCGTGTTCGAAGGAGCCTGCGCGCACCGCAATCGTGACTTCGCCCCAGGCCACCTGTCGAGCAGCCGCGGTCATGTGCTCCACGTTGGTATCGATCGTCGATCCTGGATCGAAGGCCATCAGTGCTGCGAACCCTTCTAGCACATTGACGGTCGGGATAATCTCGACCCTCCGATCGACCAACTGCATGACTGACTGGGCTGCGGCCTGAATATTCGAGTTGTTCGGCAATAGCAACACGGCTTCGGAGTTTGTTGCCTGCACGGCGTCGAGTAGCTCTTTGATCGAAGGGTTACGTCCCTGACCTCCTACCACCACCGATTGGACGCCAAAGGATTTGAAGAGTCTGGCGATACCACTACCCGCCGCAACAGCCACCACACCAGTGCATTGACCAGCCTCGGGCGCCTCGGGGTTCATCAACCCCTCACGCACCCACGCCAACTCATCAATCTGGTGCAACAAGTCGGTAACCGAGATATCCGACACCGGCCCCGCCTGGATGCCAGCCTCGATCGCTGGACCGATCTCGTTGGTGTGGATGTGACAACGATAGACACCCTCGGCACCGACCACCACAATCGAGTCACCGATCCCAGACCAGACGGTCTTCATGGCATCGACCTGAGTTGGCGCCGATTCCAACGAAAACATAACCTCAAAGCGCATCTCCGAGGTGCCGGCACTTTCGAGCTCGACCGTCGACAGATCTGGAAGCACCGCATCGGTCAACTCGCCAGCTCGCTCTAGCCAGGGGTACTCATCCTCATGCTCCACGTGAATGCCAAGCGCCCCAGCCAGGGACTCCAAGACAACGATAAGTCCGGCGCCACCGGAATCCACGACCCCAGCACGCTTGAGAACTGCCAGCTGCTCAGGTGTGTACTCAAGAGCCGCTCGCATTGCCGAAAGACTGTCTTGAATCGGACCATGTCCAACCTCAGCACCAGCAGCGATGACGCTGAGCATCGTGCCGGCCTTTGGATTCAACACCGCAGCGCTGGCAGCGGCGGATCCCTCGGCGAGTGCTTGATGCCAAGCCGATTCAAGCGGTTCGTCGCTACTCAATGCTCGTAGCACGGCCTGGAGAATCTGGGACAGGATAACGCCTGAGTTTCCCCGAGCACCCAAAAGCGTGGCTTTAGCAATCGGTCGATACCAGTCTGCAATCTCGGCTTGGCCCATCTGATCGAGGGCGCCCACGCCGGCGCTCAGTGTGGCAAGCATGTTCGAACCAGTATCCCCATCGGGAACGGGAAAGACATTGAGGCGATCGATGGCACTACGATGACGCTCGAGGCTTGCTCGTGCTGCTCGTAAACCTGATTGCACCTCATTTGCGCGCCGAAACTGCCCTGAATCCACTCAGGGCATGATAGCCTAGAGGGTCGACAAAAAAGTCAGTTGTTTGCAAAACCGTTTCCGAAGGGAGCCCAAGCGTGGCCAGCGTGTGTGAAATCTGTGGCAAGAAGCCCGGCTTTGGGATGAGCCTCTCGCATTCTCACCGACGCAACAAGCGTCGTTTCAACCCCAACATTCAGCGAATTCGTGTTCTTGAGAACGGAACGCCTCGTCGGCGCAATGTGTGCACGTCCTGCATCCGCACCAACAGGTTGGTAAAGCCCTAGCTATCGCATGACCAGCACTCGACGAGCCATTCTTTGGCAGTCATTTGGATCACCAGAACAAGCCGCAGACATCATGCCGTTTCTCGAAAACGTCACGCGTGGCCGGGGTGTGCCCGAAGAGCGTCTTCGTCTCGTTGCCACCCAGTACCTTGCGACTGGTGGATCGAGCCCATTGAACGCCCTCAATCGAGAGTTGATCCGTCAACTCGACGCTGCACTCAACGAGATCGGGATTAAACTGCCCATCTATTTCGGCAATCGCAATTGGCATCCCTATCTCATCGACACCATCGACGAGATGCGTCGTGATGGCGTCGATGAAGTCCTGGTGATTCCGACGTCGGCCTATAGCTCCTACTCAGGCTGTCGCCAGTACCGCGAAGACCTTGAGGGCTGTCAGGTCGAGTTCAAAACCCTGACCATCAAGCCGTTCTCGCAACACCCACTCTTTGTGGCGGCACAAAGAAGTATCCTCGAAGACCATCTCGCAACTCACAACTCTATCGATCCGCGCACCACTAGGGTTTTTGCGACAGCACACTCTATTCCTTCAGCGATGGCATCGACCTGTGAGTATGAAAATCAGCTCGCCAGCATCTGCGCATCCCTCCAGGAGCTCCTCCCCGATGGGCCAGAGATCGAGCTGGTCTATCAAAGTCGATCTGGCAACCCCAGAACACCGTGGCTCGTTCCGGACGTGGCCGACGCCATCCGTGACGCAGCCAACTCCGACCAACGGTTGACCAGTATCGTCGTGATCCCGATTGGCTTCATATCCGACCACCAAGAGGTCCTCTACGACCTCGATATCCTGGCAAGGGATGCGGCCGTGGAACGTGGACTTTCATTCGAACGACTCCCGACCGCTGGAACCTCCCCTCACTTTCTCGCGATGCTCACCGAGCTGGTCGCAGCCTGGACGAAGGGCGAGGACCCCAACACCCACATACCAGGGTCCCAAGCTCGCTGCCATGCGGGCTGTTGCCTTTCGGGCGCCGAGCCGTCACCTCACCAATAACATCCATACAGCCAGCTCACATTGAACCAAAACATCTGCAATGGCTACCACGATTCGGGGCGACCACGATTCGGGGCCATCACGGTGACGAGCAAACGACACGTTCGATAACGAGCGCCAGGGTACGAGCATAGCTAATCTGACACTATGTCATACCCAACCCTGGCTGACTGGACCGATGACGACCGATCAATCGTCGATGACATCACCGCCTACTTGGGCCTTGCCGGTGGGACTACGTCCCACCGAACCGAGTTGAACGGGAGCGGTGGCGCGCTCTGGCCCGGTGTCGTTGGTCTTGCCTGGATCGTGCCTTGGCCGCAGCCAGCAGGCACCATGTGCCACACACGCAACCAAACCGACGTCCATACTTGCGACTCCTGATCCCCCATCATTCCCTCTATCGCTCGATTGGTCTATAGGAACGAGATTGACACCCCAACACCTCATTGTTCGGACGACAAGGAGCCGTCGCGTACCAATCTGGGCTGTCTGACTTCTCGCGCAGTACCAGCGATCACCACAAATGAGTCTTGGCAAACCCGAGTTTTCTCCGGACATGGTCGAACCATCAACAAAGAGATGCGTGCCCGAAGCCGATCCGTAGTGCATAAGCGCGCCACACCTCCAGCCTCCCGACGCCACACCCAAGGGGCCATCCAGCTGCACCGTAGGAGGTAGGGCCAAGGCCAAAACACTCCCCCGCGACACCTCAAGCTACGACACTACGGCTTCGCCGACCGGACAGACTGGCTCCGCCAGTATGCGGGTTCCGCACTAGCTCGAAACGATGAGGACGCATGGATGCCTTCCCGTGCCCAACCAGCAAGCGGATTGAGCGCGAACCACGCCGATACCATTTCCGACACTCGTACGCCACTGTAGCGAACTGAGCAGTACGAGCAGGAAGCAATCACCAAACGTAACTTCAGCACTGGTTCCATGACGCTCAAGTTCCACTAGGAGCGTGCTGAATAAGCCCGATTATTGCCAAACTGAGATGCTAAAAGTCCCGGTCAGCGAGCTGTGATTTTCTTGAAACATGACTTATTTAGCACGCTCCTAGCGGCGCAACGTAATCGCGGCGGATATGGCTGCTTGACTAACCCAGGAATGTCACGATCCGCTGCTGCCGCCGCAATCAGCATGGGTTGATACATCATCTCCTGCGACCACAGCACCTTGACTTTGCGCAACAAAGAAACATCTCGGGGACAGTCGGCCCGGCCCCAGCATGTCGCACACCACATGCCTTACCAAACACCAAGCCGATTGGGAGCAAGGGTACGCTTCACTCTAAGCCAAAGAACGCCTCGCGCAGTGTCTCATTGTTGCCGAACTCTCCCGTTGAGCCCGAGAACTTCACTCTTCCTCCCTCGAGCACCGATACAGAGTCAGCGATTTCTAGAAACGATACATTTTGCTCGGCGATGAGCAGCGTAGTGGTCCCGCGTAGTTCGCCGAGGCGCTCCACTACTTCGGCAACATACCGTGGTGAGAGACCAGAGGACGGCTCGTCCATCACCAGAATAGTCGGCTGGCCGACGAGCGCGCGGGCGATGGCAACGAGCTTTCGTTGTCCGCCAGAGAGACCTCCTGCCAACGTACGGCGCCGCGACTTTAACTCATCAAAGCGCGCATACGCTGCCTCGATGGCCTCCTTCCTCTCAGACGCGGGAATTCTCAAGGCACTAATGCGAAGGTTGTCATCAACCGACAGATCAGGAAAGATCCCAGCCTCACTGGTGTACCCCAACCCACGATCGACACGTTCACGCGCTGTTAGCGCATTGATGTCACGACCATCGAAACTGACGAGACCTGACCAGGTTGGAAGCAATCCAACCAATACCTTGAGAAACGTTGACTTCCCAGCACCATTTGCGCCAAGGAGCACATGCACCTCGTGTTCCTGGACTGCAAGATCAACACCCCAAAGAATTTGCATTCGTCCGTAGCCTGATTCCAGGCGCTCAACCGCCAGCACTGGTTACCTTCCCCAGAAATACCTCCTGCACCCCCTCGTCCGCCAGTGCGTCGCGCAATCGTCCCTCAAAAACAACGCGTCCCAAGGTTAAAACATAAACCCTATCAACTACCTGCTCAAGAAAGCCCATCAGATGCTCCACGACAACCAGGGCCAAACCTTCACTTACCAGCGACTGCAGCATTGTCGCCACTTCTTGGAGCTCACCGGGGGACAGTCCCGCAGCCAACTCATCCACGAACAACAAGCGAGGCGACATGACAAGCGCCCGAGCGAAGTCAAGACGTTTTTGTTGCGCGGCCGTCAACGCGCTCGGAGAGCTACTGGCAACCTCTAACAGGTTGACCTTAGCCAACACCTCATCAATATCCTTCGGTGCGCGCGCATGCTGAGCCGCAACGGAGACATTCTCGCGAACAGTGAGAGAAAAAAATGGCTTAGGGATCTGGAAGGTTCGATTGACCCCAGCTGCGGCCAGCTGATCCGGCCGCTTCCCAGTCACGTCAACCCCATGAAACACAATGCTCCCACTGCTCGGAGCATACAACCCACACACGGTATTGACGAAGGTTGTCTTGCCGGAACCATTGGGGCCGACAAGTCCGACGGCCTCCCCGTGACCGATTGACAACGAGACGCCATCGAGAGCCCGGAACTTCCCAAAACGGGTAACGAGATCGGCAGCGACAAGTAAGGGTGATGCAACCCCCTTTGCTGGGGTCCCCTCCATCAGCTCACCCTCCCCCGTGCAAGTCGCCCTTTCACCATCTCCACCAACCCAGCCAAACCCCGTGGTGCGAACAGAACAAGCAAAATGATGATCAAACCATAGATCAGCTGGAAATACTGTGGATTCGAAACACCCACCACGTTATAGATCGCATAGAGCAGAGCAGCACCAATTGTGGGACCCCAAATGCTCCCGACCCCACCGAACAGCGCGAAAACGATGGCAAGCACCGAAATGGTCACATCAAAGACATCCTGAGGATAGAACACACTGATCGCCCAACCATAGATCGAACCACCGGCGCCAGCGATCACAGCAGCAATGATCCAGGCGTAAAATCGGTCTCGACCAACGTTGATGCCAGCCATCGCGGCTGACTCCGGATCATCCCTGATCGCCTTCAGTGTCATCCCATAATGAGACCGTCTAATCAGCGCCGCAATGAGAATCGCGACCCCGGCGAGCCCGACGGCCATGCCAAACGACCAGCCGGACGAGTACGCCGCGGCAAGATTCAGTCCATATGGACCGTTGGTAATGCTAGTGAGCGAGGGATTCGAGATAATGGCATAGAACGCTTCACCAACGGCGAGCGTGACCAGGGCGAAGTATGCTCCCCTCAGTCGGAAGAGGGGAAGCAGGATTGCTCCCGCGATAGCTCCACTCACCGCGCCAACGAGTACCGAAGCGGGTCCCGGCAAACCCCAATGCAGAATTCCATAACCACCGACATAGGCTCCGATGCCGAAAAAACCAAAATAACCAAAAGGCAGATAGCCAGTGAATCCATAGATGATATTAATTCCCTGGGCAAGAGCGATATAAACCGCCATGTCGACAAGTAGCAACTCATTCGCGTACACATGTACCGCGATGAGAAAGACCAGAACTGGAATTACAGCAGCCAAGCCGGGTGATATATATCCGCCGAATCTCGCTCGCGTCAACCATTTGGAACTCGTAGCATCGTCCTTTTCGGAGAACTTAAGCGACACGCTGCCTCCGTCCGAGTAGACCTTGTGGTCGCAACAGCATGATGACTATGACCAACGCATAGGGAACCAAGTTGGTCCAACTAGACGCGTAGACCTGTACCAACTGAGAGACAACCCCAAAGATCAGGGCAGCAACCAAGGTACCCCAAGGATTGCCCAAGGAGCCGAAGACGATAATTGCAAAGGCTGTGATCGTCAATGCCACACCATCCGTCGGGGACACTCCCCCAAAAATAAAGATTCCGACCGTGCCGGATACCGCCGCCAGCCCAAACCCTATACCGAAGAAAAGCCCCGACACACGACCAGAATTTAATCCAGCCGTTACCGCCTCGATAGGCGAGGACATTACGGCACGGATCCGTAAGCCAAAACCCGTTCGGAACAGTAACCATAAAAATATTCCGAGCACCGGTATCGCCACCAACGCTGAAACCCACCAGATTCCGGGATACGATTCCCCGAACAAGTGCAGGGAACTCGAGGGGATGGCATTGGTCGGCAGAGAATGCTCATTCGGACCAAAAATGATCGACGCCATCGCCTCGATCACCTGTGACAATCCAAAGAACAGGATGAGGGACAAAGTCTCTGGATCAGCGGATTGCATCAACCTCGGTGTGAGGTAATGCTGAACCAGAAAGCCCAAACCAATCGAGAACGGAAGCACGATGATCACAGCAAGTAATGGCGATATATGCCAGGTCTCGTACAACTCCCACGCGGCATATCCCCCAAGCACAACGATATCGCCATGGGCAAGATTGACAATGCGCTGGGCCCCAAAGACAACGTTGAGGCCCATAGCAAACATAGCGTAATATAGCCCTAGCAGCAACCCACCGACTACGGCAAACTCAAAGAGCATCTACACCACCATCGGCACATTGGGAAACTGCATGCGGGTCCACCCTCCCCGAAAACCGGCCGTACCGACGTAAAGTATCGTCTGTCACGGAGCCGGATAGAGAGCCGTCGCAGTCGCCTGGGACGAAGGATAGACCGCGTGAAGTACAACCCCGGAACTGGACGGAAACAGCTGCGCAACTGGCAAGCGCTCTCCGACCTGTCCGCCCTCTGAATCGATCTCGAACTTTCCATCCACCGTCGTGAGATTCCCAGAGATCGCCTGTGCGCCTGCACGAATCGCCGCCTGACTCAGTGATGTCGCGTGTTTCAGGGACCCTTCAATCACCAACCCTGTATTGTAACCAAGCAGCGACAGCGTGTTGAGCTGACCCGGGTAGGCGGCCGCGAACTGGGTCTTGAACTGAGCAGTGTTGAGGCCTTCCGTCACGGTTGGGTAGTTAACATACAGGTTCGTCCCGTAAGTGTACGTGTACTTGAGTCCAGCTGTGCCAACCTGACTCTGAAATAGGCTCAGCAGCTGTCCCGGGAATACGGTAAACACCATCTTGTAGTGCTGGCCCGAAGACTGAAGGTTCTGTAGAAACGCGGTATCGTTTGGCTGATAACCCAGTTCGAGTAACGCATCTGGATGAGACGCTGCGACCGACTGCAAAATGGTAGTGTAGCTCGAAGTACTGGTTGGAACACCTTCGTAGACAACCGGGGTGATCCCAGCTGCGGCCAACTTACTCTTCAGGGTGATCGCCTGGGATTGATCAAAATCGTTCGTGTCGTAGACAATCGCGACCTTCTTAATCTTCTTAGCAATCAGGAACTGTGCGAGCGGTCCAGGCCAAATGTTAGATTCGGGTAGATCACAGAGAACGATGTCGTGATTTTGAGGAGTAAAGAAAGGTATACCAGTCCCACTTTGGTCGAACAACACCACCTTGTGAGCCTCAGCGAGGGACACCGCAGGCGCAGTGAGCACTGACCCAAAGTCAGATACAAATATATTGACCTTATCCTGGGTGATAAGTTGCTCATAGAGGGTAGCCGCAGTGGATGCGGAGCTCAGGTCGTTGTAGTCAACAAGCTTGACTGGGATACGCTTCTTGTAGGCGCCGACATAGACGCCGCCCTTTTTGTTCTCTTGTGTGATCCAGAATTTCAACCCATCAAGCTCAGGAAGCGATGACGTGGCATAGGCGCCAGATCCCGCGTACGTCGTCCCAATAGTGATGTCCTTGGGCGCCGAAGAGCTGGAAGACGGTGACGACGATGACGATGATGATGAACCGCAAGCTGCGAGCGTCATGCCTAAAACAGCCGTCAGGCCAAGTGCAGGTAGAAACCGCATCGATGAATACCCCCCTTAAGAGTGTGCTAACTAGTTGTAACACTACCACCAGTGCCCCTGTCTGATGCAGTGACTAAACAAATTCTTCAGAAATTTCTCAGCGATAACCCAGCCACGGGAACAATCTGGCCTAACGTGATGCATACTCACCACTCGTATACTGAATCACCGACGGAGACAAGGCCTGAACATCTGTTCCTCCTAGTAAGAATGGTTCCGTAGGCATCCTATAAACTAAAATCACTTTAGCAGACAAACTATACCCAAGTGCACTACAAACCGGCCATCGCAACCACCAGCTACGTTTCACGATCAAGTCTGGGCCTCCCGAGCGGGTCGAACAATTCCCACCTTCCTTTCCAGGCTTCTCAAGCAAGCTAACAAATCAACTAGGGGCGTCAGTGAGAGCCTCAGAAATGATTTCAGGAACTCTAATGCCATTATTAATTGGCAACCCAACACAGACCGTGAGAAGGCTCATGACAATGAGGGAGGTGATCCGAACGTGTGAGTCAAGGAGACGTATGAACGCAAATTCCCTGACACTCAACGAACTAGACCCGCTTTACATCGAGACCAGCTCAGCTGGCCTTCGCACGACAGCGCTGCGAAATTCATTCATCGAAGGCATAATCCCGCATTTCATGCAGCAACAGCATAGTTCTGCCAGCTGAAGCCTTCGCCACCGTCCAACACCCAGTAGATCGCAACAACATCGCGATCACGATCCCCGAGGGAAGCCGTGAACGATGACGGCTCACAAGCCACCCTCGTCAGCCTTGCCCTAAGACTTTGCAGGTATGTCATCGTCAAGAACCAGAAGCGACAAAGTCGCCATGGGGAGCACTCGCCCATCAGTTTATGACAAGCACGACAGAAAAGTTTGAGCCAGTTTGACTGAGTACAGAATTTCTCTGTAGTTGTCGGTACACCAGAACAACCAGGAGGGGCGGAGTTACTCCGGTCACCTCCCCGACTTGTTGGGGTGAGCCCGCCTATGTCGGCACCGATCCCGAAGCGTGCGCTCTTGCTTCGCCACACAGGGAGGTTGTATCCCGGGTTCTTGGGCAACGGTGACCCAAGCTCACGAGGATCTCACAACCCCTGGACGATCATGCCCAAACGCTCACCCGTCGCACGTTCGGTCGCGACCCCAACCGTTGATGAGTGAGTTTGTGCTGCCTGGCCGCGTCGGAGGCATACGCAACCTGTACGTACCCCTCGTCATCGATTGAGCACCAACACGACGAAACCGGCCACCCAACAATGAACTTCCGAGTCGAGTGGCGCGACGACGCGGCGAGACCCAGGCCGTCAGGCTTGAGCGTCTCTTCTCAGCACTTCATTGCGCAGAGCCCGGCTGCCGATGAGCATCGCGAAGGCGGCGATAACGCCAAAGACGGCATTAATCTGCCAGGCGACAGCAAAACTGATGTGATCGACAATGATACCAAATAGGAGCGGCCCAAGCAGGGAGCCACAGTAGAGGCCGGCTTGGGTGATGCCAGTGGCGTGTGCAATCGCCCCGGGGTACACCTTGGTGATCGCAAAGTTAAACACTCCATTCCAACCCCAACCAGCGGCATAAGCGAGCACGATAGCGCCGACGATATAACCATGGCCACCCAGTGAAAGGAGCAGGTAGCCAATGGCGCCAACGACTAGCATCGCCGCGACGACACGAAGGTGACTCCCCTCGCGATGATCGGCGAAGTAGCCCGAGGCGATTCTGGTCACGAACGAGCTGGCGCTGCCCAAGGCAGCAAGATAGCCTGCCGTTGCAGCAGAGAACCCAGCGTGTACGTTCGAGCTCACCAAAAAGGCACCCATCGCATTGGCTGCGCCAGCACCGAAGGCCATCCCAATGGCAAGAACGACCAACGGTGCGACAACAAGATGGGTGCGGACACGTTGCCTGGCTTCATGGGGTGCATTCAACGCCGGGGGGATTGCAACGAGAACAACGGTGCCAAAGAGCGCAGCACCCAGGTAACCGTATTGCCAACCGATGGTGAGCGCTACCAAGGGAACTGCGAGTCCAGCCAGCAGTGTCGACAGTGGCACCGCTGCCTGCTTGATGCCAAAGGACAAACCCTGGCCTTGAACCTTAGTCCGACCAACGAGAAACTGATTCACCGTCGGTTGCATCACCCCGTTGGCCGCCCCGGCAACAATCAGGGAGAACAGAATGCTAAGAAAGCTGCGATCAATGATCGCGATCGTAAGCAGGCTGACGACTGATGCACCAACCGCCAGACGCATCAGACGTTCGACACCAAAGAGTGCCACACGCGGCCCAACAACGAGCGAGAGGGGAATCGACGAGAAAAAAAAGGTCGACACACAAAGGCCGAGCTCGGTGGTGCTCAGTCCAAGGTGGTGTCGGATCACCACGGCGAGCGCTCCGGTCAAGAAAACTGGCAGCGTGGTGGCGGTCGCTGAAGCGACCGATACCGTGAGTGTGGCTAGGCGTGACGCTCGATTCATGGGTTGATGGCAGTCTATGAGCTGGCGAGCGAAGGCCAGGTAACGCATTTGCGTCGGCCGATCTGATCCTGATGACTCACGATGCAGACGAGTCACTGGATGTGATCGAGAGGATCTTCGTCTCTAACGCAACGGCCATTGACTGCCTCGTCGGGCCTGCGCCCACATCTCCTACCCACAATCTGGCACCATAAGATACCGTGTGAAGTGTTGCCCCAAACGCCAAACCCACTACGAGGTACGTACCTCAAATGTTCGGAAATTACCGATGACCTCATCGGCACAAGCTGCCAGTCAAGGCAACACCCTGAAGCTCTTCCCGTCCGGGACGAAGGGCCTTGCTCAGTCAGCCCCGGACAGAGCGCTCAAACTCATCGAACTGAACGGCTAGCTCCTTGGGGAGATGATCACCAAACCTGGCATAGTGCTCACGGATCAACTCGACCTCACGGTCGAGCTCGTCATGATCCATTGCAAAGAGGTGCTGATACCAGTCCGCACCCAGCCCAAGATCTTCGACCTCGAGACTCTCAGCCTCAGGGATCAGCCCAAAGGGCGTCTCATGAGCCCCTACCCGTCCATCGAGCCTGTCGATGATCCAGGACAGCACGCGAACGTTGTCGCCGTATCCCGGCCACACGAAGCCACCGTCGGCGCCCCGACGGAACCAGTTCACGAGGTAGATCTTTGGCAGCGCCGCGGTGTCCTCCTCGGCCATGGAGAGCCAATGGCCAAAATAATCTGCCATGTTGTAGCCACAGAAGGGCAACATTGCGAACGGGTCGCGCCGCACCCTCCCTGTCGCCCCCTCGGCAGCAGCCGTCGTCTCTGAGGCCATGATGGAGCCGAGGAAGACCCCGTGCTCCCAGCTGCGTGCCTCGGTGACGAGTGGGACGAGCGATGATCGGCGACCTCCGAACAGGATTGCCGAGATCGGCACGCCGTCTCGCTCCGGTGCCAGGTTCGGTGCATCGTGAATGGAGACCGTAAAGCGCGCGTTCGGATGGGCTGCCGGTCCATCTCCGGTGTAGGGACGACCTTGCCAGTCGGTGAGCCCCGCTGGTGGCTCCTTCGTCATCCCCTCCCACCAGACATCGCCATCAGCGGTGAGCGCACAGTTCGTGAATATGGTGTTCTTGGCCACTGTTTCCATGGCAATGGGGTTGGTCTTCACTGAGGTTCCCGGCGCCACGCCAAAGAAGCCCATCTCAGGATTGACAGCCCAGAGCCGACCGTCCTCTCCCCTTCGGAGCCAGGCGATATCATCTCCTACCGTCTCCGCTCGCCAACCCGGCCGGGTCGGCACCAGCATGGCAAGATTCGTCTTACCGCACGCACTGGGAAAGGCTCCAGCGACGTAGTGAACCTCGTTCGTTGGTGAGGTCAACTTCAGAATCAACATGTGCTCAGCGAGCCAGCCCTCATCCCTTGCGGCCACCGAGGCTATCCGCAGCGCGAGACACTTCTTGCCAAGCAGCGCATTGCCGCCATAGCCCGAACCATAGGACCAGATCTCCCGCGTCTCAGGGAAGTGGGCGATATAGGTGTCCTCAGGGTTGCAGGGCCACGCTACGTCTTCTCGATCGATGAGAGGGTAGCCCACAGAATGAACCGCAGGCACGAAGACACCGCGCTCATCGATCTCTTTGCGCACCTGATCATCGACGGTCGCCATAGTCAGCATCGAGAGCGCAACATAGGCGGAATCGGTGAGTTCGATCCCGTAGATAGCGAACGCAGATCCAACCTCCCCCATGGAGAAGGGGATGACATACATGGTCCGCCCCTGCATGCACCCATCGTAGAGTCCACGCATCATCGTACGCATCTCGCTAGGCTCACGCCAGTTGTTGGTGGGACCAGCATCAACCTCTCGCTCGGAGCAGATCAGGGTCCGACTCTCCAGGCGGGCCACATCTCTCGGGTCTGAACAGGCAAGGTAGCTGTTCGGACGGAGATCGGGGTTAAGCGCGCGCATGGTACCCCGCTCTAGTAGCGTGGCGATGAGCTGCTCGCGCATTGCCGGACTTGAATCGAGTACCACCTGTTGTGCAGGGCGCATCAACGTGGTCCACTCGTCAAGCCAACTCACCACCTTCGGATTGGTAAACCTCATGAGCTTGTTACTCCTCCCTCACTGCATGCGTCAACTCTGCCTCGTCGGCACTCAACACATGAAACCCGCCAACTCCGTAGCGTGTTCAATACAGTAGATTGATTATGCCAAAACTCTTGCGGCCAAGGCAACTTTTCACCGCAAAGAATACCACGATGAACGGAGCAACTTGGACGATCAGGCATGGGATGAGCTCGCACTCGTAGACGGTATTGCCCGTCGGGCAACCTGGGATGCGACGGGGCTCGTTCTCGGAGATGACGCAGCCATGGTCCACGTCGGTGATCAAGCGATCACGGTCTGCGCCGATGCACTCGTCGAAGGAGTCCACTTCGACCTCGGCTATTGGTCGCCGGCACAGATTGGGGCAAAGGCCGTAACCGTCAACGTCTCTGACCTGGCGGCCATGGCGGCCGAACCCCTCTGGATCCTCTCGACCGTCGCTGCCCCCAAGTCCTTCGCCGCAGAGGAGCTACTCATCGGTCTCGAGCACAAGGCCGAACACTATGGCACCCGACTGATCGGAGGTGATCTCACCCGTGCGGACACGATCGTTGTCTCGGTGATGGCCATCGGCAAACAGTCGACCCCACCACTGCGCAGGAGCGGCGCACATGCTGGAGAGTCGATCTTTGTGACCGGACCGCTTGGGCTCGCATCTCATGCGTTCAACCGCCTCGCCCAAGGCCTTGACGTCGATCATCGCACCCGCTTGGCGTTACTTGATCCCATCGCCCGCGTGCAGGAGGGTCGTGCAGCGGCTCGAGGGGGTGCGACGGCGGCGATCGATATCTCTGATGGTCTCGCCATCGACCTGCACCGGCTCGCTGACGCTTCGCGTGTAGGCTTCGTGATCGACGAGCTACCCATCGCCGAGGGCGCCACCGAGCTGGAGGCACTCGCTGGTGGCGAGGACTTCGAGTTGTGCTTCACCGCACCTGATCATGCCAGGGTCATCAATGAGTTCGCCAAGGCACACCTGGGCACACCGTTGGTTATCGGGCGAGTCATTGACGACGTTAATCACCGCATGCTTGGCAACCGTCCGCTTGCACCCATCGGCTACCGACACTAGAGCACAAGACTGGCCGTCGTCGCTTACAACAACGACAGCGTGTCATTTTGAATCGGCTACACTCAGGCTTCAAGGAGGAGAACCATGAGTTTGTTTGACAAGGTAAAAGAACAGGCACAGACGCTAAGTCAGAGCGCCACTGAAGCAGCCCAAAAAGGCCAGGTAAAGATCGACCAGCTGCAGAACAAGCGCCAACTCGATGCCCTCTACCGCGAACTCGGCTCCATTACCTACCGTGCGGCCAATGAGGATATCACGCCTGAGTTGCAAAAATCAGAGACTGAACGCCTCGTGAGCGCGATCCGGGCCCAAGAACAACTCGTCAACCCCACTGGGGCTGATGCCACCGACGCGACGGCTACCGATACTCAGTCCGACACCGGGGATTCGACGGCGACCAGCGAGTCCTGACACCAGGCTCGAATCGTGGCGCTCATCCCGTAAGCCCAGTGCGCTCATCACGCTCGCATTCGACGGTGAAGACCTCGGTTGTGTGCCCAATCCCCTCCCGAAGGCCTGTGCGCTAAGGTACCTCTGACGAGTCGATCTGCGCAGAGTTGAGCAAGCGCGAGTCGATCGAACAAAACCGCGTCGGCTCGATTGTCGGCCTCCGATGGGCTTGATGAGCGCCACGGCGGCCGTGGCTCCTGATCGGGAATACCACACAAACTTCACCTTGCGATGAGCGACAGCCTCCAACCAGATCGCGTGGCCCTGGGTCACCAACGCCCCTTGCAGCTCTCGCCCAATCGCCGACCGCCATGGACCCAGTGCCAAACATCGGCTTCGAACGAACGACTCGACGAACCTCGATCACACCATCGCCGTGTCAAACACGAGATGGGTTCTCGTGATAACGACACACACAACGCGTCAACTCGTCGGAGTGTCACCACCAGATGAGGCCAATGCAACGTCGCCGTGAGCGATTGGGCAGCCTTCGACGGTAAGCTTTGGCAAATAACACCGGTGATCTTCATTCCTAGCGAAGGACCTCATGGCAACTTATCGACCAAGCTATCGACGCGCCTTCCAGATTCCTGTGGCTATCGCCGTCCTCGCCATCTTCATTGGGCTTATCTTGGGGCAGACACTCGGTACGCATCAACGGCTCGTCAACCAACAAGAGGAGTGTCGCGCTCCCCAGGTAAGCGTCACTACCACCGCAACGGTACCGGCCACCCGCACGCACGCATCCTTTGTGATCCTCACCATCACCCCACACAAGGGAGTATCGTGCACCTTGTCTGGCTACCCCGGATTGGCGAATGCCCACCAAGGTACGATTCCCCTGGAGCATCTTGGGCCACGATTTGGCTTAAGTGCAGTCACGATCACGGCATCGTACAAGTCTCCTGACGAAGTCCTGATCTCGCCGGCCATCGTTCCCTACGGGTTCAAGCTGCCCGACAATCGAGGTCTCGTGGTCCTCAACCAGCACGCGACTACCGTCACCCATACCCTCGCCATCACGCCAATCTTTGCCCACAAGGACCTCACCTCTGTGCGGTCCCTCGCGACCCAAGACCTCACACCAACTGGGTCATAGCCACCAGACGGGGAACCTCAGGTCGAGCATGACCATGCCGGCATCTCGTGCCAACACCGTGACCGCTGTGGTGGCTAATCGCTTAGCTCTTGTAGCGAGCGATCTCCCAACGAGCGCTCATGCCGTGAACCTTCCTCGAGGTGAAGTTCATAGTCGAGGTACGGTAGCCAATCGTCGCGTATCAAACCCAACAAGATGATCGCTGAGGTTCGGCCTCGTGGAGTTTGTGGTGGCCGCCGCAGCACAAAGTTGGTCTCCGAGAGCAGACGATCTCGCTTGCGCGAATTGCACGAACGACACGACGCCACCACGTTATCCCAACGGTGGGGGCCACCTCGGCTGCGGGGAATCACGTGGTCAACATTTTCTGCCGGCGCACCACAGTACTGACACCGATACTGATCACGAGCAAAGATCGCGCGTTTGGTCGGGGCCACCCTGCGCAAATGGGGCACGCGCACGAAATAGCGCAGCTTGATCACCGATGGCTCAGCCATCACGAAACGGGCCGAATGGATGAGGGTCGGACTCTCCAGAACGACGTCAGCCTTGCCAACGACGACCAGACCGATCGCCCGATGAGTAGAAACAACGCAGAGAGCCTCGTAGCTCGCATTCAGAACGAGGACCCCTGCCACGGCCTTACCTCACCAGCCCCAGGGGATCGATACGACAGAGATGCCGAAAGGCATAGACATGGAGACGACGTGCAACCGACTCACGACGGCTACCCCAATACCGGTATGCCCCATTGATGGTGCTGACGGCAATCCCTCCCATGACGGTCAGTCTATCTGCCTCCAGCTACGACGCTCCCCCGCCGACCACCGGAGAAAGCGGGCAACCTCCGCGGGTCGCATGCTCCCCCCGTCGCCCGCATAGGTCTCGATCCGAAACTTCAGCCAAGCGAGCTGGCGCTTCAGGGAGTATGGGCGCCCTCGCGATCCACCCGTCAGGGCCCACAGCTGGCGCAAGGCTTCGATCATCATAACCGAGGCTCACGTGGAAGCCCAAGAATGCGCTCCCCGATGATCGACCGCTGAATCTCAGACGTCCCGGCATAGATCGTCCCGGCTCGAGCATGGAGGAATACCTCATCCCAAGAGCGAGTCGAGTTGGGGGCACCGACATCGTCGGTACGAAAGGCAGAGGAGCTGGGACGTCCCGTTAGCACGAGTGCATCCTCGCCCAGCACATCGAGGGCTAGCTCGGTGACAAACTGGTGGTACTCCGACCAAAACAGCTTGAAAATTGAAGATTCAGCGCCTGGGGGTTCCCCTTTGAGCACACGCGAGAGCCAGCTATATCCCATTGACCGCAGTGCAAAGAGTCGAGTTTGAGCGAGCATAAATCGCTCGACGATATCCGGGTCGCAAAAACTGCCGCGATCCTCGATCATCTCTCGAAGGCGATCCAACTCCGCCTGAAAGCGAATGGGGAGCGTCGCTGCCGTCTCTCCCCGCTCGAAGCCCAGCAGCGTCATCGCCACCGGCCAACCCTGGTGTAGACCGCCAACCACATCAGAGAGCTTCGCACGCGAGCCGGTAAAGAACACTTCGTTGAACTCCGACTTACCCGAGATCATTCGAATTGGTCGGACCTCGACACCGTTGTTGGTCAATTCATGCCCTGGGGGAGTGTGAGCAGCACCCCTCTGGCCAACACTAGATTGGTCAAGACTCGTCGACGGTGCTTCGCCGGCAACAGGATCACCTAAGGGCACCAGAACAAACGAGATCCCGCGATGCTTCGGCGCTTGGGGATCGGTGCGAGCCAAGACAAACATCCAATTTGCCAGGTGCGCTTCGGAGGTCCAAATCTTTTGGCCATCAAGGACAACCTCATCACCATCGACGCGACCTGCCAATGCGAGCGCCGCAAGATCAGAGCCAGCGTTGGGCTCTGAATAGCCCTGGGCAAACCGATAGCTGCCGTCAATGATCTTTGGCAAGAACTCTCGACGCTGGGCCTCACTGCCGTGCACCAACAGGGTATTGCCAAGCATTTGAATGCCGAAATGGTCGTTGGGTCCTCCAGTGGGAACCCCTCGGATAGCGCTCTCCTGGGCGACCACGATCTCGCTTTCGACGCCCAGCCCCTGGCCGCCATACTCCTTGGGCCACGAGAGGGCGAGAAAGCCGGCTGCATACAGGCGCGAACGCCACCACTGGACGAACTCATCAACCGCTTCGGGAGCCAAAGTACCGATGCCACCAAAGTCACGTGGCAGTTCATCATCGAGGAAAGCCCGAAACTGTAGCCGAAACTGCTCGGCTTGGCTCGAGAGTGCTAACTCCATGAACCTTCGCCCCCAAATAAACAATCATACCCAGCCCGTACGCCAGCAAAGATGGATTCGGAGGCTAGCCCAACTCGGTACAAGATCTCGGTAAGGCGTGCGAGCTGTGCACCGAATCCTCGCGCATGGAACACCGATACGCGACCAAGCCGGTGCGAGCCCAACTTACTGGTCCTGCCCCCGGAACTTCTTGCCCATCGACTTAAATCCACCCTGCTTGAACTGGCCAGTGGAGAGGTCCTGGAGGGAAGCGCGACCGACTCGTCGAAGGTTGCGCTCGAAATAGACGGCGGAGCCCAGCATGATCAAAAAGCCAACGGCGCCAAGTACAACCGAGATCGTGAAGGTCAAAATGGTAAAGGCGAGACCCACGATGAACCCAAGCGTTGCCCATTTGAGGTTACGACCGGCGTGCTTGTAGACGGTCTCGGAACGAACCCGGTCAGCAAACTCCGGGTCGTTCTCGTAGAAGGTCTTTTCAATCTCTTGGAGAATCCGCTGCTCGTCTTCGTTTAGCGGCATGACTCCTCCTCTCCTACCAACCAACCTTCATACGAAGTAACACTATTCATTGTAGCCGTCTGCGCTCTCACCCTTCCAAGAACATCTACCAGTTCACCGGAATTCCACCGCATTGTTCTTTGTACTCTTGCCGAACTTTCAGGAAACCCCATCGATCAGCACTCCTTCTCGCTGCAGTGCTGCGATCTCCTCGGGACTCAACTCCTGCGTGGCCCCATACAGGCCAAGCGGATAAGGAAGAGCTCGCAGTTCAATCACCGTCACATCACTAGGTACTTCGTTCACCAACTCGTGGCTGGATGCTACACCATAGAGACCTTCTCCGGCAAGTAGCACTTGGCTGACGCCCTCGCTTAAGACACCCACGATATCAGCGGCCAGACGAGGCCGAATATCCATCTTTACCCAGAGCTGCCGGTCAAAGGAAGATAACACTCTCGCCACGGTCGCGGCCAATTCACTGCGCTCATGGTGGCCAGGTCCACGAATTTCGAGCATCACGCCCCTCCTTGCACGAGGCGAAAGAGTTCGGCTTGCCCAGCCATGCCAGCTTGACGTGCTGCCTGGCGGGCACGCTCACTCACGGCTGCATCGAGGGCATCCTCGTACCGAGCCAACTGTGCGCGATGCGCCTGCATCGCGAGGACTTTTTTGTCGACAAATCCATCGATGCCAACGGCCGCGTTCGGCTCCAGCGTCGCCGCTAGCAGTACCTCAAGCTCATCGGCCGGCTCCCCAGCCTCAGGAAAATAACCTCGCTGGCGAGCCGCCGGGAACGCGGCATCGAGCACCGCCCAACCGAGTTGGCGATGATCGCGATGGTTGTAATAGAGATCGCCAAAGAAGACGGCGGTCGGATCTCCGGTGAGGACAACTTGCGGCCGGAAACTTCGGATGAGCGTGACCAATCGACGCCGCAATTCGGCCGTGTTGTCGAGTTCGCCATCGAGATAGGCGAGTTGAATGACGTCGCTGACGCCGAGCAGCGTGCCCGCCTCAAGCAGTTCATGGGTGCGCTCCGCAGCGACCTTCCCGGGATCACCACCATCACCCCCCTTATCCCCTTGTGTCGCCACGGCAAGGATCACATGACAGCCCTGGGCTGCCCACTTGGCAAGGGTACCTCCACAAGAGATCTCACCGTCATCGGGGTGAGCAAAGATAGCGAGGGCGCTATCAGGAGTCGCGGTATAAAGGTGCACGAGAGGTCAGACCGCTATAGACTCGCCGCGATGCGACTCGCAGCCAGCTCGATCGCGGCATCATCGAGATCAGCATGGGTCACAAGGCGCAGTTGGCCCGCGGGCAACACGTTACAGAGCACGCCGGCCTTGGCTAGCGCCTCGACGCGATGACTAGGATCATCGACGGTCACAAGGACGATGTTGGTAAACACCTCCGAAACATCGGCAACCGAGGCTGGCAGTTGAGTCCGAATCAAATCAGCAAGCAGCCGAGCGCGTCGGTGATCGTCGGCGAGTCGAACGCGATTCTGTGCCAGCGCGAAAATACCCCCCGCTGCCATGATGCCGGCCTGTCGCAGACGACCGCCAAGTCTGGCACGCTCGACACGTGCTCGTCCGATCAGCTCCGCTGATCCAGTCAACACCGAACCCATCGGTGCCGCCAATCCTTTCGAGAGACACGTGCTCACCGCGACAGCACCGCGGCACAAGACCGATGGCTCGACCTCGAGGGCTGTGGCCGCATTCCATAACCGTGCTCCATCGATGTAGATTGGGGTACCATCGGCCGCATCCATCAATGCGCCCATCGCGTTGGCGTCGACCGGGATGCCCCCACTTGGCATGTGCGTGTTTTCGATGGCGATCAGCCGAATGGGGTTATGCAGCCGCCGATATTGGCGCACTAAATCACTGACCTGATCGGGATCGATGTACCCATGGGTGTCGTCAACCGACAGCAGTTGAATGCTCGCGTTCTTGGCTGACGCACCAGCCTCGAACTGGAGCAGATGAGCCCGGGCCGCGACGATCACCGGGTCTCCAGGCTGGGTAAGGCTTCGCAGCGCCACCTGATTACCCATCGTGCCAGATGCCACAAAGAGACCTGCCTCTAGGCCAACCAGGTCGGCCACGCGACGCTCCAGCTCAGCGACCGTGGGATCTTCGCCATAGCCGTCATCGCCAACCTCAGCCTCCATCATGAAGGCCCGCATGGCGGCCGAGGGCTTGGTGACGGTATCAGAGCGGAGGTCGATCACTTGCATCTCTCCTACTTTAGGCTCTCTCGTCCACCCCGCACGTCTGGCGCGCTAACTTGGGAGTGTGAATCATGAACTCCTTCCCGTAGCCCTTGATGCCCTCGGCGCTGCTCGCGCTACCTTGCCCAAACAATCACGACGAGTCATCGACACAAAATCCTCGGCAACCGACCCGGTAACCGCCGCTGATCGGGCACTCGAACGCGCCATCCGCACCACCATCGCCTCACAACGCCCAAACGACGCCTTCGTCGGTGAGGAGTACGGCGCGAGTGACCAACAAAGCACCGTTCGTTGGATCGTTGATCCAATCGATGGAACCGTCAACTACAGCTACGCCATCCCGGCATATGCCATCTCGATCGCTGCCGAGGTCGACGGCGTTGTTATGGTAGGACTCGTCTACGACGTCGGCCACGATGAGCTCTTTATGGCCGTCAAGGGCCAGGGGGCAACCTGCAATGATCAGCCGCTTGAGGCGAGTCATCAGTTAGAGCTCTCTCAAGCCCTGTGCGGCACTGGCTTCGGTTACCGCCCCGCTACCCGTACCATCCAAGCCCTAGTGCTCGCGAACATCATTGCAAACATTCGCGACATTCGTCGCTTTGGAGCTGCTGCAATCGACATCTGCTGGACGGCGGCTGGGAGAATTGATGGCTACTTCGAGACCGGTCTCAAGGTCTGGGACTGGGCTGCGGCGTCGCTCGTCGCCAGCGAAGCAGGTGCGTTGATCGCTACCGACTTGCCAGGAATCGGCGATGACCCACTCACAGTTGCGGCTGGACCAGAGCTCTTTGAGGCCCTGCGCACCCGAGTGGTAAGCCTCTACGAACAACAAGCGCGCCTGGCCTAACAGCACAGAGCAGTGTCGACGAGCAGTGCCGCTCCAGAATACTTAATCAATGTGACGGACGGTATGCCGACTATCGCCCAGAGCACGAACTCGACCGTGACAACATCAATCGAACGGTCCACATCGCCTGGCAACGAGGTCCGGGCGGAATTCTTAGGCCGCAGGCGCCTCAAAGCGCTCTTTGAGATTGACGAGCGTCTTGGCCATTGCGGTCAGATTTCTGTTCGGGACACCAGTCAGTTCGTAGATGTAACGCAGTGGAGCCTTGTCCCACTCGAATGACTCGATGACCTTGGTGTTGGAATCGCCAAGATCTTCTAGCCGATAGCGCCACACGTGGCGTCCAGAGTGTCGCCAGGCGATCTCGCGACCCTCTTCGAACGTGACGACAGTGTTGGTGATGGTGTAGGGAACAACAAGAAACATCTTCATGCGAAACTTGGCACCCGGATACAACCGATCAGGCCCAACCAACACGTTTCGGACGGTGTCAGAGCCATCGACTGTGATGTGGTTCGCTGGACGAGCCAGGTAGTCAAAAATCTCGGCGGCGGGCGCATGAATGGTAATCTCGGTACTCTTGACTCGGTTCATACCGGCCCTCCTTCATCTTCTTTCTTACGCAACGTAAAACTACGGTCGTCAATTTCCGAAACCTCACGGCGGAAGTCATCGACGCCGTCAAAGTTCTTGTAGACGCTCGCAAATCGCAGGTATCCAACCTCGTCGAGGGTGCGCAGGTGCTCGAGGATCTGCAATCCGATCTCCGTCGAGGTGACTTCACTCAGCGGGCGCAGTTGCTCCTCGAGTTCGGAGACAACCCGATCGACATCCATCGATGAGACCGGGCGGTTTTTGAGTGCAGCCCGCATGCCTCGAACGATCTTCTCGCGATCGAACTCCTCGAGGGCGCCGGTTCGCTTTACCACCATCGTCTTGACTCGAGCATAGCGCTCGAAGGTTGTAAAACGGCGCGCACAACTCGCACACTCGCGGCGCCGACGAATCGCCTCGCCATCCTCGACAACCCGAGATTCGATCACTCGAGTGTCATCCGCGTTACAAAAGGGGCATCGCACCGAACGTTCAATCCTTCACTGGGGGTCCTAATGAGGTTTCCTTGGCTAAGCCTACCCGCTGAGCAGGAACAACGACGACTAAACATCTGTACGAGAACGTCTGCTACACTGATACCAGACAGAAAGGGGATATGGTGCCGCGAACCAACGATGAGGTGCGAACAGCGATCATCAGCTTTCTCAAAGAAACCCTCGATACGCGAGGGTACCCACCCTCAATCCGCGAGATAGGACAACGCGTTGGTCTTGCATCACCGGCATCCGTTCAACATCACCTCCGCCGGCTGGAGACCGATGGACTCATCCATCGCGATCCGACCCGCTCGCGCGCCATCTCGCTCACTGACGAGCCACCCCGGGCCGTCGAAATTCCGCTCCTTGCCGAAGTTGGCGCTGGCTACTCGGTCTTAGCCGACGCCGACGCGAACGACACGCTCGCCATTCCTTCATCGATGCTAGGCAGTGGCGATCACTTCGCCCTCCGCGTCCGCGGTGATTCGATGATCGACGCGGGCATCTTCGACGGTGACTACGCCATCGTTCATCAGCAGACCGACGCCAACGACGGTGATGTCGTCATCGCCACCATCGATGATCAATTTGGGACTATCAAGATTTTGCGCAAGGTCGGCAGCCGAGTTCTGCTTGAAGCTCGCAACCGCCGCGACCCCAACCTCCAAATCCCAACTGAGATTACCCAACGCGGAAGGGTCCAGGGCAAGGTCATCGCCATCTGGCGGAACCTGTGACCCAAGCGCTGCCCTGGCGTTTGGCACGAAGCTGGCCACCAGGCGACATTGATGTCCTGGCGAGCTTGCTCCAATCGAAAGCAAACTCCCGTGATATCGTGGGTTCCAAGCGTGTGGCTTTACTCTGTCCCACTGACGCGATGCTCATAGCAAAGGAATCATTGCCGTGATATTGTCTTGTCACAATCGTCGATCGCGCAAGCCATGGCATGCCAGAACCCTTCAATCGATGAGGACTCACGAGCCCGTCCATCAACCGAAGGGTTTTGGCGTATGCGTTTGGCCAGGTGAAACCTGGACCTCGCCAACCGTTAGGCGGCGTCTTGGGTCCGGGACCAGTACATGAACGGGATCACCCCAGCTCCAACGGAGAGGTGCATGATAATCAGCCCCACCATAGCTGCGGTGGTGGTGGCCGCGAACGGAAGTCCGAGTGAGAGAACCAGTGCCCCAACCGCGATCACCGTCCAGGCAACACGTGGCTGGGCAAATTTGCGCTCCATGATCGCGAGTAACGCCCACCCCGCTAGTGAGGCTGCCAAACTTACACCGATAATCTGACCGAGCCCTAACGTCGTTGCCGCTCCGGTTCCAAAACGAATTCCAAGGTGGATGCCGAGGACATGGACCTCGACGACCCAGACAATGATGGCCGCCAAGACACCATTGTGAACGGCAAACATCCTCATCTTCATGGGACTGCGTTGTTGTTGTACTCGATTCAATACCGTTGTCATTGGTTTCTTCTCCTTTGGTTGCTCGCCATGCCCACTGCATCGCTATCGAGTAACCTATTTGGCCCCCGTCTCATCGGTCATGACCCACAAGGTGTCACCTTTACTCATACGAGCGGAGCCTATGACTACTCCATTGGGAGTAGGTCAAGGGACAACCTGGGTGGTAGATATCGCTACGCACAATCCCCCTACGCTGGATAAGCAATGAATACCTTGACTTCCCTACGACAATCGAAGTTCTGGCCGATACCCATCGGCACGGCTTTCGTCGCCCTCTTAACCGTCATTGGCGCGTACGTAGAGGCCTATCCTCACAACCACTATGGAGGGCTTCATCTCAGTACACACCCGGGATTGGTGGCATTTGCATTGCCACTGGCAAGCGCCCTAGCTATCCTGTTTGTTCGCAAATACTCGATTGCTGTCTTCATCTTCACGATCCTGGCGGCTATGGGCTGGTCCGCCCTTGGCCAACTCAACGGAGCCATGCTTGTCCCTATCCTCGTGGCGCTGTTCTGGATGGCTAAGAGCACTAGTTGGCACCGGGCAATACCGATCGGCATCCTCGGTGCGATCGCACTCTGGGTTGCCAACGGCGCACTCGGCCCCTTCGGATGGATCGGGGGCCCAGGGCTGACGATGTGGCCCGAGATGATCACCGCATTCGCCCTCGGCAATGTCGCTTCTGCTCGACAACTGTGGCATTTGGAGGCTCGGGGCCGCCAAGCCGATGCCGAACGAGCACGCGAGGAGGAGGTGCGCGGGATCATCAACGAGGAGCGCATGAGGATCGCTCGTGAACTCCACGACGTGGTCGCCCACACGATGGCCATGATCAACATCCAAGCCAGTGCCGCTCAACTCCTGCTGACGAGCGATCCCCAACGCGCGTCACAAGCAATCGGAGAGATCCACGCAGCCAGTAAGTCCGCACTCCAAGAGCTTCGGTCTATCCTGGCCATTATGCGGCCACCGGGACACGAGGACGATCACAGCGCGATCGTTCCCGACCTATCAGCCATTCAAGGTCTGGTTGAGAAGGTCAACGCTCTTGGCATGGAGACCACACTCCGCATCCAAGGTGATCCTGTCGAACCCCCAGCTGCGGTGGCGCTTGCAAGCTTTCGCATCGTTCAAGAGGCACTCACCAACGTCGCCCGCCACGCCAGCGACGCGGCAACGACCGTAGAACTGACCTACGCCCCTGAAGCATTGACGATTCAGATCGATAACACCGCCGGTGATGCAACCGCGGCGTTTCAACAAGGGTCAGGATCAGGACTCATCGGCATGCAAGAGCGTGTGCGTTCGCTGGCGGGCTTCTTCTCGGCAAGCTCGCTCGAAGGAGGAGGCTTTCGCGTCCGCGTGGTATTGCCACTGAGTCAAGAGGCAACTCGCCCAGAGCCTGGGACCCAGACGTCGGCGCCGCGTTCAAGCTCCACCACCAGTGGCCAGCACCGATGATACGTCTCCTCCTCGTCGACGACCAAGCGCTGATTCGAGCGGGTCTGCGGGTGCTCTTGGAGTCAGCCGAGGACATCGAAGTGGTTGGCGAGGCTGCCGATGGCGCCAGCGCCATCGATCTCTTGCGGTCACAACCCATCGACGTCGTTCTCATGGATATCCGAATGCCAATCATGGACGGCCTCAAAGCTACCGAGGTCATCGCCTCAGATCCACAGCTAGCCAGCACGCGAATCATCATGCTGACCACCTTCGCCGAAGACGACTACATCGTCGAGGCCATTCGTAACGGAGCCAGTGGATTCCTGGTTAAAGACAGCGAACCGGCGGAGTTGATCAACGCCGTTCGTGTCGTCCATCAGGGAGAAGCCCTACTCTCCCCAAGTGTGACCCGATCTCTCTTAGCCACCATCGCGAGTCGGAGTACACCAACCCCCATCAACAACCAGACGCTCAACACCCTGAGTGATCGCGAGCGCGAGGTCCTCGTGCTAGTCGGCTCCGGACTCAACAACACCGAGATCGCCGAGAAGCTGTATCTCAGTCCGCTGACCGCGAAGACACACGTCAGCCACATCATGGTCAAACTCAACGTACGTGATCGCGCGCAACTCGTAGTGATCGCCTACGAGACGGGGCTCGTGCGCCCCTCCCTGTCTTAGTAAATCGATGCCAACTGCTCCGTTGGGCCCGTTGAAAGGTCGATGAGCACGAGATGCCCACCTGTCAACGCAGCTAGCACAAAATCATCGAGCCTCCATATCCATCGTATGACGACAGGAGTACGTCCATTTGACTCGAATCTATTGTTTCAGTCTCAATTGTGGGTGTTCGCTACAGTACCAGGCAGACAGTGGGCCTGAAAAACTGGTCGGGTCTTAGAATTTGCCGTCAAAAGCGTGCGTTTATTAGGCTTTCTGTAGGTGCGGTATCGCTCAGGCGTGCTCTGCGACGCGGATTGGTACGCTCAGTGCACAGGCGTTGAGCAGTCTGTCCATGATTCCGACTTGGATGTGTCGTCGGTGGAAGAGAAAGCAGTATTCATCGAGATATGGTGCGATGTGGCGCTTGGATGGCCGACGATGATAGGTCCCCTGAATCTGGGCCTCGAGGTTGGCGATCTGGGTGTGCAAGACCGGGGAGAAGTGCTCGTCCTCGCCTAGGTGCGCGGAGATGGTCCGGATATGGGTGTAGCCCGTCTCTGAAAGGTCGTTAAAGCCACCCATACCGTCTGTCTTCAAGTGTTGCATTCACATCGATCATGTTGAGTACCCGCTTAGTCACTTCGAGCTGGTCCCACCCCTCCACGGGCGTGACCCGCAGGTACTTTGGGCACGAATGCTCATCAAGACTCACCGCGATGAGACAGGGGGTCTTGTGGGTTGAGCGCCCCGGCCGTCTGAGGTGACACCCCGCCTACGAACATGTCATCTACATCGACCTCGCCGATGAGCAGGTACTGTTCCTCGCACTGGCTCATAGCTAAGCGGAGTCGACAAAGCACATACCACGCTGTCGTGTAGCGCACATCAATCTTGCGTGCCAGTTCAACTGCACTGATCCCCTCTTGGATTCGGCGTCCACGCACATAGCGATGAACCACGTACCCAAGCTCAGCTGCGTGTAGTGCATCAGCGTGCCTGCTGTCAGCGACGTGATACGTCTGCACGACGCGCACATGAACTGCTTGGGTGCTCGGGTGTAGTAAGTGCTGCCTGCACATCTCGGACAGACAAAGCCATTGGGCCACCGCTTAGCAAAGAGAGCCTCTCTGCATTGGTCTTCGGTACCATAATGGCTGAAGAAGTCCGACATGCTCAGACCATGAGGTCGTCCGATTCCACTTATACCCCCATTATGGGAATGTGGCTACGACACCTGTGGGTCGCCGTCGTCATACGCTGGATATGCAGTTCCCAAGACCACGAGTCAGCCCCGCTTCGCCCCGATCCTAGCATCGTTGATCCATGTCATGAGGGTCGCTAAGGTGGATGAAAGTGCCGCCTTCGAGAGGCGCTCGTGGCCACCATGGGCCAAGAGCGGGTCACCGGGCCCATAGTTGACCGATGGCACGCCAAGGGCGGACAGAAAACTCACATCGGTCCAACCTAGCTTTGCGCGCACCTGGCCCGCCTGCCCAATCAGGGATTCGAACCCTACTTGAGTTGGCGAGGCTCCTTGGGCACCGTCCTCGAGGGTGATCACATCCTCGCTGGTGAGCAACGGTCCTATCCAGTCGATGATTCGGTCTTGCGCCTCGGCGATCCCGAGATCTGGCGCGAACCGGTAGTTGATCCAGAGCACAGCGCGATCCGGAACGACGTTATTGGCGACGAAACCCTCGACTCGCACCGGCGAGAGTGACTCACGAAATTCGACCCCACCAAGCGTTGGAGATCGCCGGTCAAAGTCGCCAAGTCGTGTTAGCACCGCCCCGAGACGATCGATGGCGTTCTGGCCCATCCAGGGTCGAGAGGTGTGGGCTCGACGACCGTGGAGCTCGAGCTTGAGACGTAGGGTTCCTTGGCAACCGAGTTCGACCACGCCATCGGTCGGCTCCAATAGGACCGCCTGCTCATGCGCAGCCAGGAATGCCTCTCTCGGACCGAGCTGATGCAACCCATTACGGTCAAAGGCGACCTCTTCACAAGGGTAGAACACCAGGGTGGTCGGATTGACAAGCTCCTCATCCGCCAGCGCCAACATGACCGCGAGGCCACCCTTCATGTCGCAGGCACCGAGACCAAACAGACACTCGTCGTCCTCTTGGTAACCATCGGCGCCAGGAACGGTATCGAGGTGACCAGCTAGGAGTACCCTGCGCCCTTGGCCAGATCGAGTTCCAGGACAGGAGGCAATCACCGTCTCGCCGATGCGCTCGACCGTCCACCCATCTTTGACTCCGAGGCAGGCTTGCACGTAGTCAGCAATTGCCCGTTCCTCACCCGAAACCGAGGGAATCGCGAGCAAGGCTCGCGCGTAGCCAACAACATCGGAAGCTCGGGCGTGTGCGTCGTCGCCATCCATCATCTACAAGCCCGCGCCATGGTCTCGCAAGATCTCGTTGAGCTCGGTCTTTTCGTGCCGACGCCCAGGCTCAAGTCGTGAGACGATCAGGATGCAACTCATGCCAAAGCTGCCACCGGGCGTCTCTCGCAGTCGAGTACCGCTGACGGCGACCGACCAGGCTGGGATATAACCACGGGTTAGCTCAGCTCCGGTCGCAAGGTCATAGATTGGAATCGTCGGGGTGACGATCGTGCCAGCCCCTACGACCGCGCCGTGGCCAACCCGTGCGCCCTCGACCACCATAGCCCTCGAGCCGATAAAGGCATCATCCCCCACCACGACCGGCACGGCTTGGGGTGGTTCAAGAACACCACCAATACCGACACCACCAGAGAGGTGCACTCGCTCACCGACCTGCGCGCACGAGCCAACCGTCACCCAGGTGTCAACCATCGTCTCGGCACCGACGAAGGCTCCGATGTTGACATAACTCGGCATTAGGGTCACACCGGGCCCGAGATAGGCGCCAAAGCGTGCTGATCCGCCAGGTACCACCCGAACGCCTGCGCGTGCATAGTCACGCTTTAACGGCAGGCGATCGACGAACTCAAAGGGACCTACCGTGTGAGTCGTGAGTCCTCGCAAACGAAACGAGAGCAAAATAGCCTTCTTGATCCAATCATGGACGACCACGGCATCTGAGGCCGGATCGACCTCGGCGACTCGGATCGCACCCCGGTCTAGCTCGGCCAGCACGTCGAAAACCAGCGCCCTGGCATCGACGTCTTCAGGTGAGAGCGAACTGCGTCGCTCGTAGAGTGCTTCGATCTCAACAGGATTGACCATAGTGGTTCAACCTAATCGGTCGACCTTGCCTGAACTAGCTCATCCGCGAGGCAAGCGTCTCCATCTGTTTGGACGAGATGGTCGCTGACACTCGAACGAATCCCTGGTCCCCATAGTCAGAGCCCGGGGCAACGACGAGCCCGAACTTGGTCGCCAACATGGTCGCTAGCGCCGTTCCATCGTGGTTGAACTCCGCCGGTACCGGAACCCAAAGGTAGATGGCACCATCGGGTAGAGGAACCGGTGCATCAAGCAGGTGCGCAAGCCAACCGGCCAACAACTTCAGCCGTTCGAAGTAGCGACGGCGCTGTTCAAGAACGTGTTCTTCATCCTCAAAGACTCCGGCGGCAACCGTTTGCACCGGCCCCGGCGGCATGAAACCAAGCTCTCGGCGAGCCTCGGCGATCTCATGCACCAAATCAGCATCTCCGGCATAGAGCCCAATGCGCAAACCCGCTAGGTTGGAGCGCTTGGAAAGCGAGAAGACACCAAGGTGTGACGAGGTGCCCAGCTCAAGGATTGAGCTGGGCTGGCGAGCCCAACCGAAATCCCGATAGCACTCATCCGAGGCGATGATGACACCGTGACGGGCGCCAAAACGCGATGCAGCCGCGAGATCATAGATGATACCAGAGGGATTGTTTGGCGAGTTAACCCAGACAAGGAGGGCTCTGGTGCCCACCTCCTCAGGAATTGCATCGAAGTTCGGCCCGCCATCGTGACCGACAGGCATGCGATAAACCTCGAGACCAGCCCACTTGGCGCCGGCGGCGTAACTCGGATAGGCAATCGAGGGAACGAGCACAACATCACGCTCTCGGCGACGACGAGCGAGGATGAGTGGCAGCGTGGTGATGAGCTCTTTGGAGCCGATGGTGGCACCAACCTGGGATGGATCGAGCTCCACCCCCATGGAACGCATCATCCACGCAAGTGCCGCATCCTTGAAGGCATTCGAACCATCTGAGCGTGGGTAGTGACGCTCAGTACCCGACGACGCGAGAAGACGTGGCACGATCGCTGGAGGCGGGTCCACCGGAGATCCAACCGAGGCATCAACAACCTCGAATCCACTCTCGTAGGCCAGTTCACGCAGCTGAGCGACCGCTTTGGTGCCCGTCGTAGGAAACTCGTTCACGGACTTACCTTAACCGCATCTTGGCAACTTTGTGGCACAATTACATGTTCGGCATAGCTCCAAACGAGCGTGTACCCGCCAAGATCACCAGCCTCCACTTTCATCGACACCTCGCTGTCCGGGGGTGATGTGATCATCGAGAAGCATGGGATCTTCGACATTATCAAGAGTGTCGACGTTGTAGCCACGTTGATCGAGATGCTGGCGCAGGAGCGCTGTTGCCGGGGCATCAGCTCGCACTCGCACCGTTACGTGGTCGTCTTCAACCTCTTCACTCAATACCTCGGCCTCGCGGTGAATCTCTGCCAGGAGATCACCCCGATCGAAGGGCACGTGGAATACCTCCACTCGATTCAATGCTCGCAGGCGATCTCCGATCGCTTGGAGCAGACCATCGATCCCCTCTCCCGTCGCGACCGAGACCCGCACGCCCGCCTCTAGCTCATCGGACGCTTCGCCAAGGTCGATTTTGTTCAGCACCACAAGCTCAGGTACCTGCCCAGCGCCGATCTCGGTGAGCGTGGCGCGCACCTCACGCATCTGGTCCAACGCATGCAGGCTGGAGGCATCGACCACGTGGATAAGAAGATCGGCCTCAGCCACAGCGTCAAGCGTCGAGCGGAAGGCCTCGACAAGTTGGTGCGGTAGCTTGCGAATGAAACCAACCGTGTCAGCAATCAGAATGGTCTCTCCTCCTGGAAGCTTGAGGCGACGGGTGCGAGGGTCAAGGGTGGCAAAGAGCCGGTTCTCAACCAAAACGTCAGCGCCGGTCAGGGCGTTGAGAAGCGACGACTTACCGACGTTCGTATAGCCAACAAGCGCAACCTGGGCATTGCGGCCAAGCAGACGAGACTTTCGTTGCAGCCGCCGTTGGCGCTCGAGGGAGGCGAGTTCGCGACGCAGTTGCGAGATCCGCTCTTGAATGCGGCGACGATCTTCTTCAAGCTTGGTCTCACCTGGCCCTCGTGTGCCGATACGACCTACCTGCTGGGACAGGTTCGTACGGTGCCCAACGAGGCGAGGCAGTCGATAGCGCAACAGCGCAAGCTCCACCTGCGCCTTACCCTCCTGGCTCCGAGCGTTTTGGGCAAAGACATCCAAAATGACTGCGGTGCGATCAATCGCGGTTCTGCCGAGCACCTTCTCCAAGTTGCGTTGTTGGCCCGGCGTGAGTTCGTCGTCAAAGACGACGGTGTCAACGTCGAAGCTCTCCGACAGCGCCGCGAGCTCTTCAACTTTGCCTTTACCGATGTAGGTCGCAGGGTCGGGTCGTTCGCGCACCTGGATTTCGCGATGGACAACCAGTGCTCCGGCAGTATCGACCAGGCTGGCGAGTTCATCGAGTTGGTCGTTCACGACCTGGCGCTCGCGCCCACTTGGCGCCACTCCAACGAGGAGGATGCGTTCTTGAAAACTGCGTTCGATCAGTGTCATGCGTTTAACAACCACCTTGCTGGAGAGATATCTGCCACGTACAACGATGGGCCCCTAAGCCATACCTCTTCACCGAGATTGGCCGTCTCCCTAGGGCCGGACTGTTCACCCAGATGGTCCTGTTCACCCAGATAGGCCCGAACCGGACTGACCTCTTCACGATCTGCCATTACACCCACGGCCAAACCTTGCACCGTTCGGTTCTGCTCACTTGCACTCGACACAGCGCGCTCATCAGTCGATTCCACCCCCTCTTGCTCGCGCAAACCATCCACCCCGATGAGACGCTCCACACCGAGCTGTCGTTGGTCAACCGGTCGCTCAACGCTCCTGGGGGCCGCAAATCGCACGACAAGGTCGCCGCCAGGGTTCTCAACGACGGCGTAATCATGAATCCATCCCAAATGACGTGCGACGCTGGCTGAAGCTACTGACCCAGTGCCACAAGCCATAGTTGGCCCAACCCCTCGCTCATATACCCGCATCACACAACCATCCTCGCTGCGCACGATCCATTCGACGTTGATCCCACCGGTTGTCGACGCCATCTCCTGGTGATAGGCACCCTCACGTGCGATATCGATGGCCTCAAGCTCTGCAAGGGTCGCCATCACAATTACGCGATGCGGGTTACCAACATTAACGAGAAAGCTGTTGGCTTCGTCAGCAACGATCGCGACGTCGCCCATCGTGGTCTCACCGGTCCACGCCCAATCACTTTGTTCAACAAGCTGGTAGCTTCGCTTGCCCGCATCGGTAGCGACATTAAACGAGGGGCCAAAGGCGTGGCACTGCACCAGATAATGGCCGAGACAGCGCAGACCATTGCCGCTCATCTCGGCTCGGCTACCGTCCTGGTTGAACAGATGCATGATCGGTAGACCACGATCATCAAGATCGACAAGAATCAGACCGTCTGCCCCAACGCCATAGCTACGATTCAACAGCGCTGTGATGGTCTCAGCATCGGGCATTGGCCCCGTTGGGACATCTCCGATGAGAAAGTCGTTTCCTGCTCCTGACAGCTTTACAAGCTCCATGCCAGCTCTTATCCCTTCATTGGTTCTGCGACGACTCACCCGCTTTTTCTCCCCCAGTGCCGCGCGATCGTCGTTTGGTGCCTCCGATGACAACATCGCGGCACCAGCGCTCCCGGTGAGGTCTTGGGCTTCTTCCTTTGCGTGCGTGGCTCTAGCTGGTTGCAACGTTGCCTGCGCAGTTGTCGGTGCCTTCGACACCGTTTGGAGTGGGGCAACGCCTTCGGCATGAAGGGAGTCGATCAACCGATCGAGCACCGCAACCCCTTCGTCGATACTCGACACCCAGATGATGCGCTCGTCTCGACGTAACCAGGCGAGCTGACGTTTTGCTAGCCGCCTCGTGCGTCGATTGATGATAGCAATAGCCTCATCGAACGAGCAGGCCCCCACGAGATAGGAGCTGATCTCAGCGACCCCAATGGCCATCCGTGCGGTCCGCGACGGGTTGCGCGCAAGCACCTGCTCGACCTCTTCAACCCAACCTTGGGCTAGTTGCGCCTCGATCCGAGCCTCGATCCGTCGCTCAAGCTCTGCACCAGATCGTTGGATACCAATCTGGTGATAGCGCGGCGTAGCGTCGGTGCCGAGTCGATCACCAGCCACCGTCTCTGTCCCGCCGCTCGCGAGCGCGACCTCGAGGGCCCGCACTAACCTTCGACGATTTCGAGAGTCGATCCCCTTGCTAGCCAGTGGATCAAGCTGGGTGAGTAGCTGATGGGCCGAACGGTCATCTCCCTCATCGATCAGCCTCGCTTCGAGCCAAGATCGAAGGCCATGGGCACCTTGCGGGGGGCGAAAGCCATTGACGATAGCCCGCACCCATAGCGCCGTCCCGCCAACGAAGAGCGGCGCGCGGCCCTTAGAAGCGAGCTCGACAAGCTCGGGTTCGAGGTCAGCGAGAAACTGGCCCAAGGAGTACTCTTGATCGATCGGAACATGAGCTACACAACGGTAACCAAGCTCGCCAATAACCCGGCGGTTGGGCATGGCCGTCGTGATCTCTAGGCCGTCATAGACTGACAAGGCGTCAACCGCAATCGGCACCAGGTCACGATGACGACGAGCGACGACTTCGGCGAGCTCGCTCTTGCCCGATGCCGTCGGCCCAACCAAAGCTAACCCGCCTATCGCGTGCGTGGGTCACCTGCCATCATGATCGCTATTGCACTCTGTCGTTGGATCAGGTGTCGCTGGTTCGGGCACATCGACCCTGTGTCCCTCGTGCACCTTGTGGCAGGCATCAGCGTCTGGCTTGGCTGCAGGTCAGCCGCTTTCCACCCGGTCAGTTGTAGTCCAGCGGGTTGCAATCCGAATCGTTGACCCTCGGCCGGTTTGAACTCCACTGGACCTATCCGTACTGGACCTATCCATACTGGACTTGTTCGCATCTCGTTTGGTTCAACCTGGTTACAGGAGGGTCGCCTTCGTGGTGACGCCCCTTGGGGACCTCTGGTCATCCACGCATCAGTCATGTAAACCGCCTCACAATTCAGTGCCGCCGCCCAACTCCGAACGCAACGGCTCGGTAGACAAACCGCCATCAACCACGAATGCACCTGCTAACACCAAACTCACCTCGCCAACCAGTAATCAGCCCTATTGTGACCAGCCTAGCGACTAGAATGCCAACAAGAGAAAGACCCGTCCCTGTGAGTTGTGAGCAACCATCGCTGCTATCCCTGATGCGTGAATGGCGGTGCCCGCGTGAATGGCGGTGCCCGCGTGGCAGCCAGCATCGTGGATGCGTAAACTCCCAAGGTCGCCTCCCCTGGAAGGAACCCATGCAAGTAAAGCCTGGAACGAGCTGGAACGAACTCTATGCACGCGCAGCTGCGATTGCCCCTCAAGCCTTTACGGCCTCTGGTGTCGCCAACTACTGGGGCGGCCAGTGGCGCGAAGAGGGCGCAATTCACCCGGCCACGACACCGGTTGACGGCTCTCGCATTCACGGACCCTTGCTCCTCGAGACTCATCAGGCAGCTGCGGCCCTCGATAGCTGCGTCGAAGACCATTTCCAATGGATCAAGATCCCACTTGCTGAACGCAAAGCCAGAACCGAGCGAGCAATCGCGAAGATTGCCGAGCATCGCGAGCTGCTGGCGCTGCTTTTGACGTGGGAGATCGGCAAGCCCTATCGTCAAGCACTGGTTTCGGTGGATCGCACCACCTCAGGCGTCGAATGGTACCTGGCTGAGATCGACCGCATGCTCGAGGGTCGCGGTCCCCTCCCGGGTCCGGTCTCAAACATCGCCTCGTGGAACTATCCGCTGTCGGTGCTCGCTCACGCGCTCTATGTGCAGATGCTCTCGGGCAATGCGGTTATCGCCAAGGCGCCGACGGACGGAGGGGTCGTGGCGCTCACCCTCGCCATGTCCTTCGCCATCGAGGAGGGGTTACCGGTCACCTTGGTGTCCGGCCTTGGCGGCAAGCTGTCCTCCGTCTTAGTTCGATCACCCGAGATCGGCGCCCTTGCCTTTGTTGGAGGAAGGGATACCGGTGGCAAGATCGCCTCTGACCTGGTGCGAACCGACAAGCGACACATGCTCGAGCAGGAGGGGTTGAACGCTTGGGGCATCTGGAACTTCTCTCAGTGGGATCTACTGGCTCCGATGATCAAAAAGGGATTTGAGTACGCCAAGCAGCGATGCACCGCTTATCCCCGCTACGTGATTCAGCGCCAGCTCTTCGATGACTTTCTCGCCATGTACCTGCCAATTGTGTCGTCGCTAGTCGTTGGTCACCCACTGGCGGTCGAGAACCCCGATGACCCGATCCCGGACGTCGATTTTGGCCCGGTCATCAACGCGACCAAGGCCACCGAGCTCTTGGCCAACGTTGAGGACGCCATTAGTCGAGGTGGCATCCCCATCTATCGCGGAACCCTCGATCCACACCGATTCATCGAGGGTCAAGACCTCAGCGCCTACGTGGCTCCAGTAGCCATCTTGGACCCACCGCGCGCCTCACCGCTCTATCATGCCGAACCCTTTGGTCCCGTTGACACCTTCGTGATCGTCGACACCACGGCCGAACTCTTGGCCAAGATGAATGTATCCAATGGTGCACTCGTCTCGTCGATCGCGAGCGATGATCTCGAGCTTGCCGCGACCCTCTCCGAGGAGGTGAACGCCTTCAAGGTCGGGATCAATCAGGTCAAATCCCGGGGAGACCGTGAGGAGCCGTTCGGAGGCCGAGGTGCCTCGTGGAAGGGCGCCTTTGTCGGAGGCGAGTACCTGGTCCAGGCCGTGACCGAGGGTCCAAGCGAGTCTCGACTCTATGGCAACTTCCCCGAGTATCAGCGCTATCCCGACCTCGGATGATCCGACTCGCAAGACTGCGGCTCCATCGCGTCACCCTGAGCCTCAAGACTGCGTTCCGTTCAGCTGAGAGCACCCAACGCACCAAGGATACCTACCTGCTCGGACTTGAGGATAGTGATGGCGTGGTTGGCTGGTCCGAGATCAGCGCCCAGAATGACCCGAATTACTGGCCCGAGACCGTCGCCACCTGCGTAGAGATCATCGAGCATCACCTGCTCGAGCGCCTCACGCCGAGCATGGCGTCACCGGGTGAGCTTAATGCCGCCCTGAGAACGGTCAAGGGCAACCAGATGGCGCGGGCCAGCGTTGAGATGGCCTATTTCGATCTATTGGCTCGTTCGATGGGGATCAGCCTCTGGCAGCTCCTCGGAGCAGCTCCAGGGCGCACCCATGTGCCGGCCGGCGTCTCGCTCTCGCTCGCCGATGATGCGACGCAACTCGCCAAGGACCTTGGCACCATGCGTCGCGCAGGCTACCGCTTCGCCAAGATCAAGATAGCCCCGACCTCCCTTGAGCCACTCATTGCACTCGCTAGGACCCCTGGGCTCCTTGCTGACACACAACCTCGGCCACGTCACGAGAGCCTCAGCCCAGAGAGCCCCAGCCCAGGCAGTTCCGGCCAACCAACCCAAGTGCATGATCACACCCTTGCCTTGGAGAACCTCGTCCTCGATGCCAACGGGAGCTTTGATGTTAGCGATCTCGATGCGATCGACACCATCGACGCCCTTGGCTTCGCACTCCTCGAGCAGCCCCTATTTGAGCGCGATCTCGTCGGAAACGCAGACCTTGCTCGACGGCTGCGCACGCCGATCGGACTCGACGAGTCGATCGGCGGGGTCGAGGACGTCATCACGGCACTGCGCCTCGGGATGCGGCCGACCATCAACCTGAAACCGAGTCGGGTCGGTGGCTATGTTGAGTCACTCAAAATCATCGAGTGCTGTGAACGTGAGGGGCTTCACCTAAGAATCGGCGGCATGCTCGAGACCGGCATCGGGCGTGCGCACAACCTTGCACTTGCGTCTCATCCGGCCTTCGACCGAGTTGGCGACCTTGGAGCCTCCGATCATTACTTTGACACCGACGTCACCGAGCCCTTTGGGCTCGAGCCAGATGGGACAATCGAGCGCCCATCGGCAATCGGCCTCGGGAGGGTGCCAGATCCGGCGTTACTTACCCAAACGCCCTACCTTGAGTTTCGCATCCACTGAGCCAAGCTGAGCTCGGGCCACAGCGGCCATAACGAGTCGCGCCCAAACAGGTCGCAACCGTGACAAGTCACCTCTCCAAGGACCTACTGACGATCGCGATACAGTCAACAGACCCGAACGCCAGTCGAGCCCATCAGCACCGCTCGGTTTATCGTCGTCAAGAACCGAGTCAAGTAGGTCGTCTACTTTCGTAGCCCCTCGGTAGGTGGGAGCATCGCATTGATCCATTGCGCCAGATCACGATCCCGATCGGTTACGTCATCGACGTCGTGGCTCCAAAGCTCTATACCGAGATGATGGTAGTCGACGACAAGGCGTGGATGGTGATCGCGCCACATCGCCAACAACGAGACGGCGACTCCGGCAAGCACGACTTTGCTGTAGTCATCGAACTCAATGTCGCGCACGAGCCGATGTCCTTGTCGCTGCCACCCCCGTGAAATCTGCTCCATGCACCCAGGCTAGCGGATCGCAGCGAAACAAGATAGCCAGCGCTTCTGTAGCCAGCCAGAAGCTTCAAAGCCGGTTCTGCGGTACCCACGGGGTCGAGGGCCGATGTCGGGCCGATTGCGCAATGTAGGCAGGGTGCCCTTGATCGGGCTCTGGGCGAGGAAAACCTCAAGCGACGCCGATCCGATGACGAAACCTCATCACAAGCGATATCGAATCAGGAGGACAGGATGGCTCGTCGTATCTGGCGTCACCGCCAAGCATCCTCTTCTACGTCATCCGGGGGCAGAGAAATTACCCACGAGCAGGCGATCAACATCGAGCGGATGGTCGAGGGTGTTGGGCAAACTGGGCTGTTGGTCGTCGAGGCCGCCACCAAGGTCGAGGCGATCGCGACCAACATGGGAACCCAGGTAGAGCTGTTCAAAGACCTCACCGTTGGGGCTCGTGACCTGCGTGATGGCAATCGATCCCTCTCCGACGACGCAGACACGGCAGCCGATGCAACCAGGAAGATGAACCAGGAGCTTGCCCAGTCAAGGGACGAGATGGCGGCTTCACTTTCTGAGGTGAACTACATGATCAGCTGGGTTGCCAGCACCAGCAACCAGCTCGAGACCCTTCAACAAGAGATGGAAGATGTCGGGCGCATCGCCCATCACATCGACTCCATCGCTCAGCAGACCCACGTGCTCGCACTCAATGCCCACATCGAGGCGGCACGGGCCGGAACCGGAGCGACCGGATTCACCGTGATCGCCAACGCGATTCGAGATCTCGCCGACCAGGCCATCGATGCCGCGGCCTCCATCTCCAACACCCTTGATCCTTTGATCGAATCGGTCAACGAACTTGGTGGAACCACCAAGAGCGCTCGACGTGGAGCCGAGCGCGCCCGTGGAGCCATTGACACCGTCGCTGGCTCCCTCGAGCGCTCCCAGCGCGAAGGGGCAGTACTCGACCGTCGGGTCGAGGCGATCGCGACGTTTTCACGCACAATCAACGAGAAGGTCGATCTGTTCTCCAACTCGCTCGTGTCTCTGCTCGAAGGTGTCGAACACTCAGAAAACGACCTCACAGCGGCAACCCAAAGCCTCGAGGACCTTATGTTACGTACGAACCTCCTCGTGCAACAAAGCGCCAACGTTGGCGTCGCGACCGCCGATACCCCGATCGTTGCCGAAGTGGTTTCGCGAGCCCACCAAGTGGAGCAGATGTTCGAAGATGCTCTAAATAACGGAGACATCAATATCGAAGAACTCTTCGATGAGGACTACCAAGAAATCCCGAATACCAACCCTCAACAACACCTCACAAGGTTTAGCTCCTTTGTCGACAACACCGTTCAAGACCTGTTGGAGGACTTCCTGGAATTCTCCGATGCCGTCGTCTTCGCCGCAGTTGTTGACCGCAACGGTTACCTGTGCACCCACAACCTCAAATACTCGCATCCACCATCTGGGGATCCAGTCTGGGATACCGGACACTGTCGCAACCACCGCTTCTTTAACGACCCGACCGGGATCAACGCCGCCCGCAGCAGAGATGAATTCCTCTTGCAGACCTACCGACGTGACATGGGGGGCGGAGAACATCGACTGATGAAGGATGCGTCAGCACCGATCTACGTTGCGGGCCTCCACTGGGGCGCCCTGCGGCTTGGGTATGCCCCGCTCGACCCGACCGATCGGGAGCGTCAGGAGATTTCCCAGCGGCGCGCAGCAGCCATGCGACGACCACAAAGTAACCAACAACGAACGGCGACCAGCGACATCCGCGACGAGATCGACGCACTACTCTCGCCCTGGTAACGCCCTCGCAACCCACGGAGCTCGTCAAAGTCGAAATTCACTGAGTATCTAAACGAGCTCGCCATGGAGGAAGTGGGCACCAGCGTCGACGATGCGGGCCTGCACGTAGCTCCCACGAGAGTCCTCGGGATCGATCCCTTTGACATGAACCAGCTTGTTCTGCCGTGTCCGCCCCGAGGCGACCTTCGCATCCCGCTTCGAAGGCCCATCGATGAGGATCTCTTCGACCTTACCGATACGGGCGCGGTGCTTGACGCTAGCCGAACGCTCCGTGACGAGTTTGAGACGCTCGAATCGATCGGCGATCACCGCTGGATCGATAAACCGATCCGTCCAAGCGCCAGCTTCGGTACCGGGGCGCGGAGAATAAATAAAGGTAAAGGCTGAGTCAAACTCGCAACGAGCCACGAGCTCCAGCGTTGCCTCGAACTCATCCTCAGTCTCGCCAGGGAACCCAACGATGATATCCGTTGTCACCGCGAGATCAGGGATGATCGACCGCGCTTCCTGGAGCTTTTCAAAGAAACGCTCAGCCCGGTATCCGCGATGCATCGACGCCAGCACCCGATCGCTACCCGACTGCAATGGGAAGTGCAGACTCTCACACACCGCCGGCGACTCTGCCATCGCAACAAACGTCTCTTGTCGCATATCCTTAGGATGAGGCGAGGTGAACCGGACACGTTGAATACCATCAACATCTCCAACCGCTCGAAGAAGATCACTAAAGAGCGGCCGAATCCGTCGAATCGTATCTGCGACATAGACCTGTCCGGTGAGGAAGGATTCGTTCTGGTTGCCTGTATCCTCACGACGTAGCCGCCGTGTCAGGTCGCGTCCATAGGAGTTGACATTTTGACCGAGCAAGGTAACTTCGCTCACACCCTGATCAGCGAGTTGTCGCACCTCGTCCACAATCGCTTGAAATGGACGGCTGACCTCTGGGCCTCGCACTTGAGGAACGATGCAAAACGCACAGTTGTTGTCGCACCCCGTCTGAATGGTGACCCAGGCTTTGTGTCCTTCGGTGGGTTCGGCGATAAGGTCTGCGAGTGGATCGGATGGGTCACTCGCCTCTCCGACATCGATGACATGACGCTCGTCACGCGTGCGCTCAAGCAGTTCAGCGATGGATCCTAGCGCATGCGTTCCGAGGACGACATCCACGTGCGGAGCCCGATCGAAAATTGCAGCCCCTTCACCTTGAGCCAGACACCCGGCGACCACGATCCGCATGTTTGGTTCGCGAGAGCGACGCTCGCGAAGCATGTTGACCTGACCAAAGAACCGATTATCAGCATTTTCGCGAATCGTACAGGTATTGAATACCACCACATCTGCGGTATCCTCAGTTGGCGCCACCGCCATGCCCTGGCGCCGCAACAACGTCGCGATTCTCTCCGAATCGTTCTCGTTCATCTGACAGCCGAACGTCTTCACATAAAAACTCTTCATTCCCCGACGAGTCTAGCGGTCCCGTCTGGGTCGAAGTGGATGTCCGACGCGTGAGCGACCACGAATGCTACCGGCAAGACAAACCATCACGCAGTTCCCAAGACCCTCCAAATCACGTTGGCCGGGCACGCCGCGACCAGGTCCTGGGACACGCGCCCCAAGGAAGCTCGTTTGGATGGTGACATTGGGATGGTGGGCGCCGATGGGTTCCACCTGAGCGCACCTACAACCAGCGCGGTCAACACGGACGAGTACCCTCATGCCCGAAAAGCACCTGGGGCGTTCTCTAACAAAGGGAGCGCCCCACCCACACGAGCATCAAAGATACGCCGTTCATTGGTACCAGCCGTGTTGGCCCGTAACGTGCTGTCGCCTTGGTCGCTCGATGCCGGTTGGCACTAAGCACATGGCCTAACTCACCCGCCATAACCGCATCAATCTCGATCACCAAAACGATCGGTCACAAGGGCGCCCTATCTCAACAGCGCTGTGTCACCGACGTCAGGCGCGTCACGAGGTACTAACTCGAAGTCTCGGAGAATGCCTCTTCGTCATCGGCTGGGATCATGCCATGGGTCAAGCCATCGACCACGGTGCCACTGACCTTCTCACGGATCTTCTGATCGAGCTCGGCCATCAACTGTGGATTCGCAGCCAAAAACGTCTTGACATTCTCTCGACCCTGACCGAGCTGCTCACCCTCGTAGGTGTACCAGGAGCCCGACTTCTTGATCAGGCCCAACTCGACACCGACATCAAGAATCGATCCTTCACGAGAGATCCCCTGGCCGTACATGATGTCGAACTCAGCCTGCCGAAACGGTGGTGCGCACTTATTCTTCACGACCTTAACCCTGGTGCGAGAACCCACCATCTCGGTGCCGTCCTTGATGATCTCGACCTTTCGAATATCGAGTCGTACCGAGGCATAGAACTTCAGTGCTCGCCCACCAGGCGTCACCTCGGGAGATCCATACATCACGCCGATCTTCTCACGCAGCTGGTTGATGAAGATAGCGAGCGTATTGGTGTGATTCAGGTTCGCGGTCAAACGACGCATCGCCTGGGACATCAGGCGTGCCTGCAGGCCCACATGCGCGTCTCCAATATCACCCTCGATCTCGGCACGTGGTGTCAGTGCTGCCACCGAGTCAACTACGACGACGTCGATCGAACCAGAGCGAATGAGGACATCACAGATCTCAAGCGCCTGCTCTCCATAATCCGGTTGTGAGATCAACAGCGAATCGATATCGACCCCAATCGCCTGGGCATACACCGGATCCAAGGCGTGCTCGGCATCGATGTAGGCGCAATTGCCGCCAATACGCTGCGCCTCTGCGACCACGTGCATCGCAAGGGTCGACTTTCCGGAGCTCTCCGGACCAAAGACCTCGACCACTCGACCTCGAGGAAGACCGCCAACCCCAAGTGCAAGATCAAGCGCCATCGCACCCGTCGACACTGACTCGATGGCCATCTGGGGCGCTTCACCCATGCGCATGATCGAACCCTTACCAAATTGCTTCTCAATTTGGGTGATCGCTATGTCTAGTGCTTTATCCCGTTCCACCATTCCTCCTCGTAAACTCCTTACCATAGACTAGATCGACGCTCTGACAATTAGTACATTTGATCGTATATAGGAACACCAATACTTCATTCCCCTGAGGGAACCATACAACCGACCATCGACGGCGGCCCTTTTAAGGTTGACCCAACCAACCGACTCACGCCGCAGATCTAATCGATGCCAGCCGGAAGCCTCCAACAGTGATCCACCCCATGACTCATTGGGTGTGTGCTTCATGGGGTGTGCGATCTATCGGAGTGGATACAGAAACACCAACGTCCACACCTGAGTGAGCCACCACCCCCTGGCGCATCCAAGCGTCTCCGAGAATACGTGGCCGATCGTGGCCCAACGAGACAGAGCCCTGGGCTGTCGTACCTGTTGTACTCGCGTCGCGGGAGGTGAAGGTGTCGGTACCATCGGGAGTCAAGCGGAACTTTTCCATAACCGCGTCCAAAGAAATGGTGTTACTTACGGTCAAACCCACGAGAGGAGCCCTCAAGGGTGAGCCGCAGGAGATCGAGCGCGGTCGCCGTTGCATAGGTGCGAATTCGCTCACGATCGCCGAGAAGCTGAACCCCACGAGCGGCCGAGTGACCGCGATAACTCATACCGATCCACACTGTACCGACAGCTTGACCCTCGAGGGTATCTGGGCCAGCAACACCAGTGGTGGCGAGGCCAACATCGCTCTTGAGCAACCGAGCAACCCCGTCAGCCATCGAACACGCCGCCTCCTCGGAGACGACGAGCGGGGTGTTCACACCCAGCACTCGCTCCTTCACAAGACGAGCATAACTGACTACTCCACCCTGGAGCCAGGCCGATGCCCCTGGAACCCGTGCCAGTTGCGCCGCGACCATGCCAGCCGTCAGCGACTCAGCGGTGGCGATGGTCAATGCGTGCTTGGTCAGCAGCCGCGCAGCAACGATCTCCAGCGTCTCATCGTCAACCCCGAAGATGTAATCTCCTAAAAGCTGGCGAGCCCGTTGCTCTTCGTCATCCAAGAGGCCGATAACCTCAGCCTCGTCACTTCCAGCACCGGTAAAACGCACCTTGACACCCTCGATTCCCGAGGCCAGGAAGGCGATCGTTACATTTGATCCTTCGAGTGCATCGAAGCGAGGTGCCATCCGTTCGGCAAGGGTAGACTCTCCCAAGCCCCAGGTGCGCAAGACTCGAGAGCGAATCACCGTGGTATCGCGACGCCTAGCACGAAGCTCTGCGAGCACCTCGTTAGCCATCATGTCATCGAGCTCATACGGCACGCCTGGCAACGCAATGATGACCTTATCACCTACCGGGACGATCAGCCCAGGAGCTGTCCCCTTACGCTGAGGAATAATGGTCGCACCTTGGGGCACCATGGCCTGTCGGTAGTTATTTGCCGACATCGGGCGTCCCCGGGCGGCGAAAAGCCCTTCGATGACCGCGCGCACGCCCGGATCCTCGATGAGCTCGCGCCCACTGACCTCGGCAATCGCCTCGCGGGTGATATCATCCTGGGTCGGTCCAAGACCGCCGCTGGTGATGACGGCATCTGCGTCGGCCAGCGCCAACGTAAGTGCCGCTACAATCCGTTCGTGATTATCTCCGACTTTTAGCTGCAGGTGTGATGAAAAGCCATTCGCGGCGAGTGTCTGGCCGATGCGTGCAGAGTTCGAATCGATGATCTGCCCCAGCAGCAACTCCGTACCGATTGCAACGACCGAGACCTCCAAGAGACGCTACGCCTTGATGCTCTTGGAGTCGAAGAAGTATTGCACCGCACTCACCAGTGCGAGCGTGACCGCAATCCATGCCCCGATGTTGATCAGCGTGTGATCGTGCTGGCCAATCGCGGGGATCAACGCAAACCCAATCACAAGAATCTGCACCAGCATCTTGAGCTTGCCAGGAATCCGGGCCGGGAGACTCTTGCCCGCCGCCAACACCTGGGTCCGATAGATCGAGACTACGATTTCGCGCAGACCCATGATGACAATTGGCAAGCCATTGATGCGATGCATGACAAAGAGCGCACCAAAAGCGGCAAAGACGAGAATCTTGTCAGCGAGTGGATCAAGAAAAGCACCTGAGCGCGTAACCCCTTGACGGCGCGCGATGTAGCCATCAGCGCTGTCAGAAATCGCCAGTCCCGACCAGAGCCAGAACGGTACGATCGAGGACGGGGAGGATATCAAGAGCGCCACCAGCACCGGCGCAAAACAAATCCGCAACACCGTGATGGCATTGGCGGGAGTTGCTATGGCGCTAGGACCATAAATGACGCGCTGCGGAGTAGACATCTGCTACCAGTTTACTCCCAAAAACAGGGCGAGGTGGCGCATGGATGACTGCATTCTCAGTCATTCCCCCCGATGGTGACGAGCCCTTCAAGGTCGACCGCGAGCATCCGTACCGCGAAGCCAAGCCCACTCGCTTGCATCGCTTCGATCACGCGATGATAGACCTGATCAACACCATCGACATCGGTAAAGCCAACACAGATGGTGCCAGCACCGGACCACGAGGCCCCGATGCAGCCGGCCTCGAGCAGCATCGCAATCAGCTGCTTGGAGGCTGGAAAGGCCGCTGACCGCGCCTCCTGATGCAGCCGATCTTCAAAAAGGACTGCGGCCAAGTCTTCGACATGGGCCAACGATGACGCCAAGAGAACCGCATGCGAGAGATTAAATACTGCGTCATCGAACGAGACCGTCCGAGGTAACAGCCGTCGGGCTGCCTCAGTGGTCAACCGATCCGGCGGAACGATCACGATGAGCCTGAGCAGCGGATCGACGGCTAATCGACGAATGATGGGGCCCTGGGGCCCAATCAAGGCTGCAACCCCGCCTCCGTAGTAGGAGGCAGCGACGTTTTCGGGATGGCTCTCAAAATCCAACGCAACGCCAAGTGGGTCAGGGTGTCCCAGAGCTGCCGCCACCCCCAGGGTAACAGCGGCCGAAGAGCCGAGCCCTCGGGCTAGTGGAATCTCAGAGTCGATCACCAAACCCACGCGATCGTGACCGAGCACCTCCATGACCAGCTGATAGATCAGATGGTTTCCGGTAACCACCTCGCTGGCGCCCTCGCCAAGTAGTTCAACATGAAAGCTATCGGATGCATACGCACGTGCCGTCAGAAAGAGCGGAACCGCCAATGCAAGCGTGTCAAACCCAGGACCTAGATTCGCTGACGAGCCTGGCACCCGGACGCTCTTGAATCCCATCGCTCACATCTCCTGTCTTGGGTTTGACTCGTTCTTGTGGTCGGCCGACCCCAGTTGGGCTTGACCTGTCGGCCTCATCCTAGAAGTGTGTCAGCCTCCACACGATCGATGGGTGTGCGACGGCGTTGGCGACCTTCAATGGGACTATCTTAAGCTGCTCGCCAACCGTCAGCGTCGCGGTGCCGACTTTGGCTCCGGCGCGCAGTCCGTAAACGGATTTTGCCAGCGTGGGGGTGAATGACTCCGACAACCCAGGCCAACCGACCTCGGTCACCGTCTCGGTTGCAATCACCGGGTCAGCCTTGGAGCCAGGAACATCGAGATATCCAACTACTTGCCCCTTGCGCAGCACGGTTAGCTCGCGAGGGATCGTCTGGAGCGACTTGGCCAGCGTCTCACCGTCGTGCAACGCGTTGATCAATGGCTGAACGCCACCTACATCGAGAATCGTGCCAAGCCCCAACAGATTCGACTGACCCAGCTTGATCTGGGTCGCCATGGCAAAGCTGCCGGTGAGAATGGAACCAGTCTTGGCTCCCACGATGTTGTCATGACCAAGGGCGTAGTTAACGTTGTAAACCGTCCCAGCAACCGGCAGGGTAGCCTGCTCCATTGAGGCGATGTTGGCCAGCACCGGGTTCGCCATGAATAGGGCCTCAATCTTGAGCTGATCACGGGGGATCGAAAGTGTAGACGGCGTTACTCCACTGGGATCCCCGTAGTGGGTATGGTGCAGACCTAGGCTGGTGGCGTAGTTGTTCATCTCAGTGACAAAGCGAGAGACTGAACCGGCATCCCAATTGGCGAGCACGGTTGCGATATTGTCAGCCGACGGAATCAACAGCAGTTCGAGCAGCTGCTGCTCGGAGAGGACCTCACCCTCCTTGATGGCGCCAACCGAGTCATTGGCATTCTTGTCATTGACGTAAATCTGGTAATCCTTCGCGGTCATCGTCAGCTTGGGTCCACTCTCTCCCAGTGACAGCGGGTGTGCCTTGAGCGTTAAGAGGGCGGTCGTCATCTTGGTCACCGACGCGATCTCGGTCTCATGGAGATCGCCATGCTGCCCCAGCGAACCGACACCCATAATCTCAGCGGCCGCCTCAGCGTGGGCGGGCCACGCGATGGTCGGTGGCGTCCCTGGTATGGTCGATGATGACGCGAGTGTCGCCGTATAGGTCGGGTTCGGAACACCGCGGACCAACTGAACCACCGAGCCCAACGCCAGGATGAGAATCAAGACCAGCACGCCAACCAGAAGGCGCCGAGCAAGCATGGTTGAATTGCCTCCTGAGTAACTGCGACGGCTACCGCCTTTGGTCGATACCCACTGATCACCGCGCGCCATGCACATCCTCCAATTTCTCACCCGAGTACGCGACTTGTCCGTACCTGTCAAGCCACACATCATAACCGCCACGGACTTCATTTTCGTGAAAGTTCCATGAATCCCGAGGGCCATGATAATGACACTTTTTTAACTACTGTTGAGCATGCAGCATCCCACCACGGACACCTTTGCACGCATCACGTTCTCACCATCGTTACAGTGGCCACTGACATCGTTAGCCACGTCTGGGCGACCTATCGAGCTCGACTCAGATGTCGAGCTCCTCAAGCTCCTCAGGGGTCACGAGAACCTGACGCTGCTTAGACCCATCAGCTGGGCCCACAATACCGCGATCCTCGAGAAGATCCATCAAACGCCCGGCCCGAGCGAAGCCGACCTTGAGTCTACGCTGTAACATCGATGTTGATCCAGCACCAGTATCGACGATGAGGTGTGCCGCGGCCGAGAACAACGGGTCAACCTCGGTAGCCAAGTCACCCTTTGGCCGACCAGCATCCTCGACCTTGTCGAGCTCTTCAAGATAGCTCGGCGTCCCTTGGCGCCGCCAATGCCCGACGATAGCGGCCACCTCTTGCTCTGACACCCACGGTGCCTGCAGGCGTCTGGGCTGTGACGAGGTCGCCGTCACCATCAAGAGGTCGCCCTTGCCGATTAGCTTCTCCGCCCCCAACTGATCGAGAATAACCCTCGAGTCCGTTTGTGAGGCCACGGCGAACGCGATGCGCGAGGGGACATTGGTCTTGATCACGCCAGTGATCACATCCACCGACGGTCGTTGCGTCGCAATCACCAGATGGACTCCAACCGCCCGGGCCTTTTGTGCAATCCGACAGATCGAGTCCTCAACGTCCCGCGGTGCCGCCATCATGAGATCGTTGAGCTCATCGATCACTACCAAGATGTAGGGCAACTCCTCCGGTGGACCCTCGTCAGGATCGTCCGCGCCATTGGATAGGGCCAACAGATCACGATAGCCGACGATATCTCGTACCCCCCAGTGGGCAAGGATGTCATAGCGACGCTCCATCTCCTCAACCGCCCAGTTGAGCGCGTGCGCCGCCTTTTTAGGATCCACCACCACGCTGGTCAGCAGATGCGGCAAGGCGTTGTACTGGGAGAGTTCAACGCGCTTGGGATCGACTAGGATGAGCCGTAGCTCTTGGGGCGTGTTTCTCATCAGCAAGCTGGTGAGCAGCGAGTTGATCAGCGATGACTTACCCGACCCGGTCGAACCCGCCACCAACACGTGGGGCATCGCCGCGATGTCAAAGACAGCAGCGGTTCCGGAGATATCACGACCAAGCGGCACATCAAGAACCTTCGTTGCCCGCTCCATCTGAGGACTTGCGAGCACATCGCCAAGGGTGACAACCTCACGCACCCGATTCGGTACCTCCACCCCGATGGCACTCTTGCCAGGAATTGGGGCAAGAATACGCACGTCGGTCGCTGCCATCGCATACGCGATGTCTCGTTGGAGCGCAAGCACACGAGCCACCTTGACGCCCTCTGCGAGTTCGAGCTCATAACGCGTCACCGTGGGACCGACCGTCATATGTGCCACCTTGACGGAGACACCGTGTGACCCAAGCGCGGTCTCGAGGACGCGTCCTCGTCGCTCAAGGTCGGCACGATCGATCTTGGCTCGACTCCCCCGCTTTAAGAGCGAAGGTGACGGTAGCCTCCATTGACCATCATCATGTCTGGATCGTTGCGTCGGCGTCCCCAACTCCTGGAGGAGCCCCGCCTCCTCGAGCGATGAGCCCCCGACATCGGGCTCCGCCGGTGAACCTTGGACGGGTCCGGCTTCACCGACATGTGCAGCGTTCGACCCCGTCTCGGGCGAGACGCTCCCTTCAACGGGAGCTTGATCGCCACGCCGCTTGCCACGTCGTCCCCGTGGTTCGGGGCGGCGTACGGCTCCGACCACCGCATCGTCACCAACCGCCGCCAACTCTTGGCCATCCACGGTCACAACTGGCTGGGTCGCTCTCGCCGCTGGATCGGATTGAGACCGCGTCCCAAGACGTTGCACCAACCAGTTCATGGACTCGCGTGGTCGAAGACCCACGAGCCCGAGTACGCAGACCAATGCGATCACGACCAAGACGATGGTGCCACCAACCGAGCCCGCCACCCGGGTGACGCCGTATCCCACAAGGTTTCCCACGATCCCGCCGAACGTTGGGCCAGGGAGCACCAGATGTGATCGGCTACCAACCTCGACGGCACCGTCGATGGAGGCGATGGAGGCGACAAGTACCCCAGCAATCACCAGCGCATGTCGGGGTAATCGTGTGTATTTCACCACAACCCCACCCCCAACAAACGCGGCCACGACGTAGGCCACGAAGGCGGTTACCCCCACCACGTCACGACCAAGGTCGAACAGGGCCCTCCCAAGTCCGCCAAAGAGGCCACTGTAGGCGACGATGCCGAGAAGAATGCCACCGACGCACCAAAGAAGACCAGTCGCCTCTCTGGACCAGTGCACTTGGGTGCCGGAGCGAACCGCACGTCGTTGCGAGGCTCCTGTCTTCCCCGCTTGGGACGCCTTCTTGGCTGGGACTGACTTGTTGGCTGGCCCAGGAGCTTTCTTAGCTGGTGCCGGCTTAGGTGCGCGAGACGTCGCCATCTACACCTCGATGACGAGCGGAACCACCAGTGGCCGACGCTTGGTTTGCTCGCGAATATAGCGTCCAACCCTCCGTCTCAACTGGTCCTTCAGGTGGCTCACTCCCTGGTCGGCATTTGATCCGCCAATGGTGCCAGACACGACGTCTCGAATGGCAAGCAAAAGACCCTCTTCACGTTCGTCATGGACCCAACCAAACGAGAAGATCTCGGGCTCGCCGACGAGCTTTCGCCCCTCAGACATGGTCAACGCTGCGACGACAATGCCATCAGCCGAGAGGCTGCGTCGATCCCGCAACACACTGGCGTTAATATCCCCGACCTGCCCATCAACATAGAGATAGTCGCCGGAGCCCGACACCCCACGAGCGATACCCCCGCCGCTCAGCAGCACCTCGTCGCCATCACCGCAGATCAGCGCCTGTCCGCGCAAGGCTCCCGACTCATTCGCCAGCCGATGGTGCGCAGCCAAGTGGCGATACTCGCCATGCACCGGCACGAAGAACTCCGGGCGCACCAAGGTGAGAAGCAACGAAAGCTCATCTTGGCGAGCATGCCCCGAGGAGTGAACCCGTCGCACCGACGGATAGATCGCTCGTGCCCCAAGACGTGCAAGCTGGTTGATGACGCGATAGACTGCCGACTCGTTACCCGGAATAGTGTCCGACGAGAACACGACGGTATCACGCTCCCCAATCGTAAACCACGGGTCCTTGTCAAAGGCCAGACGATGAAGTGCAGAGGAGTGCTCCCCTTGCGAGCCCGTCGCAACCACACACACCGATGCCGGATCATAATCATCGATCGCCTCGGCGTCGATGACACCATCGAGAAGGCCTTCGGGAAAGAGTCCGAGTTGGGATGCGAGTTTCGTGTTTCGCTGCAGCGACCGCCCGATCAGACAAACCGTCCTATTGGCCGCCCGAGCTGTGGTGAGGATCTGCTGGATGCGATGCAGATGTGAGGCAAAACACACCACCGTAAGGCGTCGACCCTCATTCTCTTGGAAGACCTCGCCAAGGGTAGCCCCCACTGAGCTCTCAGAGTTTGAAGCTCCAGGCTCATCGGCATTCGTGGAGTCAGACAGCAGCAGTCGAACTCCCTGCGCCCCAAGCGCCGCCATCCGATCCAAGCCGAAGGCCCGCGAGTCAACCGGCGTTCGATCGATCTTGAAGTCGCCGGTGTGCAGAATCAGACCCTGGTCGGTCGAGACCGCCACCGCGGTTGCTCCTGGGATCGAGTGGGTGACCGGTATAAACTCCACCGTAAAGGGACCGACCGTCGTCGTTTGGTAGTCTCCTACCTCCCGATAGCTAATGCCGGAGACACCGGACTGTTCGAGACGGGCCCGAGCAAACGCCATCGTGACCGCCGATCCATAGACCGGCATCGGGACCTCACGAAGCAGGTGCGGAAGCGCACCAATGTGATCCTCGTGGCCATGCGTCACGAGAACACCATGCAGATCCAAATCGGCTTCGACTAGGTAGCGATAGTCGGGCAACACGACATCGACGCCGGGCATATCAGCCTTAGGAAACATCACGCCACAGTCGATGACGACCGCGTCACGACCTTGGCTAATGACCAGGGAGTTCCGTCCGATCTCTCCCAACCCACCAAGGAACCGAACCGAGACAGCTCTCGGCGTTGAAACCCCGTCATGCATGTGCGACACCAATTCCTTCTACAGCCAGGTCGGCCTGCAACCTAGCATAGAGCGCACGAGCCTCATCAAGGAGTTCCGCTGGTGGATCGATCATCGGCAACCGCGTGTGACGCCCACCTACCCCGAGGATCTCGAGCATTGCTTTCGTCGGGATCGGGTTTGGAAACTGTTCAGAGCTCTCGAAGGCATAGCTGGCCAGGAGCGCACGGTTGATACGCCGAGCTTTGGGCAGATCGCCCGCCTGTACCGCCTCGATCAAGGCACGAAAGCCAAGCCCTGCCCAGTGTGAGGCTACCGAAACGATACCAACAGCTCCGAGGCTGAGGAAGGCGAGCAACAACGAGTCATCGCCACAATAGACATCCGCCCTGCCCCCCAACGTGTCGATAAGCACTCCCGCACGCCCGATATCGCCGGACGCGTCTTTGATGGCAACGATATTGTCATGCTTCTCCATCAAAGAGACGAACGTTTCGAGCTCAATTCGACGCCCCGTGCGCACCGGGATATCGTAGAGCATGATGGGGAGTTCTGTCGCCTCAGCGATCGCGGAAAAGTGAGCAACTAGCCCAGCCTGCGGTGGCCGATTGTAATACGGCGTAACCGCCAGGATCCCATCGGCCCCAACCTCAATAGCATCCCTGACCAGCCGTAACGAGTGCGCCGTGTCGTTCGTGGTCGCACCTGCCAACACCGGGCACGCAACAGCGTGGCGCACCAGCTCCCACATACGTCGCCGCTCCGAATCGAGGAGCGTACCCGATTCCCCAGTGGAACCGGTGACGACTAAGGCATCCGATCCATTAGCCACCAACCATCGAGCGAGGTCGCCAACACCCTTCTCATCGATATGGCCATCAGCCGTAAACGGTGTTCCCATCGCTGTCACCACTGCGCCAAACTTCGGCATCATAGTACTTGATGTCATCGGTCGACACCTCCCCTCTCTCAATGAGCAATAGTTGCGGCCAATGTAACCTCTGGCCGCATCAACGGCTCTGTACTCAGTGTCCTAGTCGCTAGTGAGGAACCCATCGATACCAAGCACCAAACCGCCGACCTCGGCCACCCTGGACACCGCCAACAAGACACCTGGCACGAATGACTCTCGATCGTGGGAATCATGACGGATAGTCAACGTCTGGCCAACGGCGCCAAAGACCACTTCATGATGCGCAACAGCTCCACGCAGGCGCAACGAATGGATCCGTACCTCATCTTCGATCACCGACCCACGTGCACCCTCGAGCTTGACGTTGGTGGTCTGATCCCCAAGGAACGGCGTTGCGCTGACCTGACGTCTGGCCGCAAGAATTCTGCGTGCAGTCTCGATAGCGGTGCCGGACGGAGCATCAGCCTTTTGATCATGATGTGATTCGACAATCTCGACGCTGTCGAAATACGGAGCACACAGCGTGGCACACCGCATCATCAGGATCGCACCAATCGAAAAGTTAGACGCTACCACACAACCAACACCGTCAAAGGCTACTCGAAGCTTGGCGATCTCATCCTCGCTAAATCCGGTGGTGCCAACTACCGCCGGGATATGGGCTTCGGCCAACTTGAGGAGATTGTGATACGATGCCCGAGCCTCGGTAAAGTCGATCACCACTTCCGGACTCTCACGTATGAGCGCTTCAACATCTCGACGGGCGATCAAACCAACCGCACTCTTGCCAAGTATCTGTCCGAGATCGATACCCGCAAGCTTTGGATCAACGGCCCCAATGAGCTCGAGCCTCGGATCATCGAGGACCGCCCGACACACCGCCGAGCCGACCTTACCGCCTGCCCCAAGCACTCCGATTCGCATGTCAGACATGCTAGCGGGTCCGGGGTAACGCCCTCGTTCAATACTCCCTGTTCATCTGCGATCGCTGGCAAAGCTTGCCCAAAGCCCGACATCTAGTGTTGCGCAGTCGTGCATGCGTAGCGATTGGCATAGACCGAGTCATGACCAATCTCGATGACTTGCTGGTCCCAACACGTAAGCAACGGCAACCAGCGACGTCGACATCGGCCCACAGACAACTGCCCCAGCACTGCCTTGATGGGTCCAACACATGATTTTCTCACTTCGATCGTGATGTCGCCGCGAACCCTGGCACCGGTCGCGATGGCGTCGCGTCCGTTGTCCTCGAGTTACGAAAGTGCCTCGACATCGGATCGTACCCCTGTTCGCCAACTCGTAGCCAACGAACCAACACGCGACAACCACTGCGATGGCCGCTATCAGCTACGTCACCGAAATCCCCCTAACCCTCGGGCAGACGACGCTCGCGACTATGCACTCCAATAAACGTAAAGGGTCGAACAATAACGAAGGGTGGATCCGCTGGCACGGTCCCACCCAAAGCTATTAATCAGCGGAGAATCACCTAACCCAGATCACCGATCTCACGAGCAAGCTCAGACTCAAAGGTGTCCTCAAAGGAGACGCGGTTACCCACTGGAGGCGCCGCCGGCGCAGGCGATGGCTTACGGTCAGCCCGTGGCTCAGGAGCGCTAGTATTCGGAGCCGCAGCCTCGTCGTCAACAAGCGAGAGTGCGAGTTTGCCGGAGGGATCAATCTCGTCAACCCTCACGCGGACCTCCTGATTGAGCTCCAACACATCCTCAACGCGATCGACACGCCTACCACGTCCAAGCTTGGAGATGTGTACCAGTCCGTCCCGGCCTGGGAGGATGTTGACAAAAGCACCAAACTTGGTGATGCCGACAACCTTCCCCTCGTAGACGGCGCCGAGCGTGGCCTCAGGTGGGTTCAGGATCAACTCGATGCGACGCTGAACCTCCTTGACCATGGCTCCGTCCCGAGAACCGATGACTACCCTGCCGACAATTCCATCATCGTCGACCGAGATGTCACACCCGGTTTCAAGCTGCATCGCATTGATGTTCTTGCCCTTGGGTCCAATGATCTCGCCGATCTTGTCCATCGGGATGTGCATGGTGACGATGCGTGGTGCTGTGGCAGCAACCTCGGCTCGGGGAGCCGAAAGCGTCTGCTCGATCACATCGATAATCTGCATACGGGCCGTGTGCGCCTGCTTGAGCGCCGCGGCCAAAACCTCGGCCGGAATACCGTCGATCTTGGTATCAAGCTGGAGCGCGGTGACAAAATCACGCGTTCCCGCCACCTTAAAGTCCATGTCGCCAAAGGCGTCCTCGGCTCCCAGAATGTCGGTCAAGGTGATGTACTTCCCACCCTCGTAGATGAGACCCATCGCAATACCACCGACGGGGGCCTTGATCGGCACACCCGCATCCATCAGCGAGAGTGTCGAGCCACAAACCGAAGCCATCGAGGTCGAGCCGTTCGAGCTCAAGACCTCAGAGACCAGACGCAGTGCGTAACTGAACTCCTCTTCGCTCGGGACAACCGGCAACAGGGCCCGTTCTGCCAGGAGTCCGTGGCCAATCTCACGACGCTTGGGGCCACGCATAAAGCCAGGCTCACCCGAGGCAAATGGTGGCATGTTGTAATGGTGCATGTAGCGCTTGAACTCATCGACCCCAAGGGTATCGAGCTGCTGGTTCATCCGCGGCATGCCTAACGTGCAAATGTTGAGCACCTGGGTCTCTCCTCGTTGGAAGAGCCCGGAGCCATGGGCGGTTGGGATCAGCCCAACCGCGGCCGAGAGCGGTCGAATGGTCACGGTATCACGACCATCGATTCGAACCCCGTCATTGACGATGCGCTCACGAACCACCTGCTTAAGCAGCGAGCGAAGTGCCGCCTTAATAGCGCCAGCCTGATCCTCAAACCGTGGAGCTAGCTCCTCTTGGACCTCGCTGTTGACGGCCTCGATGGCGCTCGCGCGCTCGGTCTTGTCGGCAATCGCGTTGGCTACGACCAGCTTGGCCCGAGCACTCAGATTGACCGCCTCGGCGATCTCATCGCTATAGTCACGCACCGGTGACCAGACCATCGGCTCACGCGGCGTCGCCTGAGCAATGAGCTCTTGCTGGAGGGCGATCGACTCCGCGATCCAACGCTTGGCCTCAACGAGTCCAGCAGCCACAACCTCTTCGGTCGGGACCGCGCCCTTGGCCTCGTAGGTCTTCCAGGTTGCCTCAGTACCGCCAGCTTCCACCATCATCACCGCCACATCCGAGCCATCGCTCGTCATCCGGCCAGCGACTACGAGCTCAAACGAGCTCTCATCGCCCTCCTGATAGGTCGGGAATGGAATCCACCGACCATCGGCCCCGAGGGCGATCCGGACGGCACCGACTGGACCCCCGAAGGGGATGCCTGACATCATCAACGCTGCTGACGCAGCATTGATCGAGAGCACATCGTGGGGATTGACCAAATCAGCTCCGAGGATCGTCACGACCACATGAACGTCGTTACGAAAGCCATCCGGGAAGCACGGGCGAAGTGGCCGATCGATCAACCGACAGGTCAAAATAGCCTGGTCACTCGCGCGACCCTCGCGACGGAAGAACGAGCCCGGGATCTTACCCGCGGCATACATGCGCTCCTCGACATCGACGGTCAGCGGGAAAAAATCGATGCCGTCCTTGGGTGCCTTGCTGGTTGTTGCCGTGGCGAGAACCATGGTTTCACCGAGACGTGCAACGACGGCTCCATGCGCCTGGGGGGCGAGAAGTCCTGTCTCAAAACGAATAAGGGTATCCATACCCGTGAACTGACGTTCGACACTTATTGCCGACATATTACTCCTTATTTACGATTGCTGGTTCTGTGAGCAAACGCGACTAGCGTCGCAAACCAAGACGGGCAATTAACGTACGGTAGCGCTCAACGTCTTGGTTGCGCAGGTAGTCAAGAAGCCGCCGGCGCCGACCAATCATCATCATCAAACCACGACGGGAGTGGTGGTCGCCCTTGTGCACCTTCAGGTGCTCGGTAAGCTGCGCTATCCGATCGGTGAGTATGGCGACCTGAACCTCTGGGGAACCGGTATCGCCCTCACGGGTCTGATAGCTCGCAATGACCTCTTGCTTCGTCGACATAAATAGTCATTCCTCTTCTAGATCTGGACCCACCAGATTGACGTTTCACTTACGAGTACGGCGACCATCATAGCGGCTGGTCGAAGCTAAGACGGCCAACGCTCGCCGAGTCTTCTCGCCTGGTCAACATCGAGCTCCATCTGTTGGCGAAACATCGCTTCCGAATCAAAGACCTGCTGCTCACGAAGGCGTGCGAGGAAGTAGACCACCATACGTTGCTGGTAGAGATCCCCGTCGTAGCCGATCACGAAGACCTCGAGCAGGCGGACCCCTCCTTCGGGGTAATACATCGGCCGCGTACCCAACGAGATGGCCAGGGGGTAGCGACGTCCGTCGAGCATGGCCATGCCGGCATACACCGCGTCTGGTGGCTTGACATAGTCCTCTTGCACCGACACATTGGCGGTTGGAAAACCGAGTGTGCGTCCCCGTTGATCGCCCGTCACCACGGTCCCCTCCAGGCCGAACGGATGACCAAGCAGCGTGTTGGCCTCTTCGATGCGCCCCTCCCGAACCAAGGTGCGAATCAACGTGGCAGAGATGGGGGTGCTCGCCTGAAGCGACATCGTCACCTCGACCTCCCCTACCGTGATCAACGGCTGTACGTGGACCAAGAATCCACGCTGGCGACCATGATGACCCAACGTCTCAACCGTGCCAGCACCCTTGGCTCCATAGGTAAAGTTCTCACCAACGAAGACCACTTGAGCCCCAAGGGTCACTACTAAAACTTGCTCAACAAAGTCGGTTGGACTTTGGGCAGCGCGCTCGCGATCGAAATGCAGGAGATACAGCACGTCGACGCCCAAGGACTCCAACAGCTGACGTCGAGCGATCGGCCCCATCAACAGGCGAGGCGCACGCTCGGGAGCCAACACCTGCAAGGGATGGCGATCAAAGGTGACAACGACGAGAGGCAGCCCGCGTTCACGAGCCGCTTCGCCCGCCCGTTGAATCAGCTGCAGGTGGCCACGGTGAAAACCATCAAAAGAACCGATGGTGACCACGGAACCAGCGAGTGAGTAGGCAGGCGACGTTGAACTCACTACCTCGATCATGTCGTCCCTTCCGTCGGCACAACTCGTGACGGCACTAGCTTATCGGCCACGACACGATAGATTCCCACGAGCCGCCGGAATTCAGGTTCATCTCCAGTAGCTAAGACGAAAACCCGTTCGTGTGACCCAAGCTCGGCGGGGCATTCGAGCGCATGTCCATTGCGCGCCGCGCCAAGGACCTCGCCATCGACCTCGTAGTGAGCGACGTCAGGAAAAACGAGCGAGAGCGCCAACCGATCCTCGCGATCGATCACCGTCGGATCGCTAGCATAGGCAAGCGTCACTTGGCCGATTGCCTCGCGACGGAGTGAGGCCAGCGTCGCGCCGGTACCGAGCGCCTCTCCAAAATCACGTGCCAAGGACCGAATGTAGGTCCCCGAGGAGCACTCAATGCGCACCTCGACATCGAGAAATGGGCCCGATCGTCGCAGGCTGAGCACATCAAGGGCACCGATGGTCACCTGGCGCGTTGCAAGTGTCACCGCTTCGCCTGCTCGGGCGAGCTCGTAGGCTCTTTTACCCTGCACCTTCAACGCACTAAAAACGGGCGGGAGCTGGGTGATGGTGCCACGCAACGGTTCGAGACAACCTTCGACCGCGTGCACATCGATGGCCGATGGCACCGGTTGAAAGCTTTGAATGGCACCGGTGATGTCGAGGGTATCGGTGCGCAGTCCACAGCGAATAACCCCGTAATAGGTCTTTTCGGCCCCAAGTACAAAAGCAAGGAGCCTTGACCAGGCGCCAACCCCGACGACGAGAAGCCCTGAGGCCAGTGGATCTAAGGTTCCGCTATGGCCGGCTTTGCGAACCCCAAGCGTGCGCTTGGCCACCGTAAGTGCTGCTTGTGAGGTAATGCCAGACGGCTTATCGAGTGCATACAGCCCCCCCGGCTCGAACGACTTCCTAGTCAAGCTGTTGATCGTGGCGCCGGAGGACCGCCTCGATCTCCTCCGAAGCAGCAAGGACGTCGTCGACCACGAACTGGAGCTGCGGGGTGCGCTTCATGCGAACCTGGCGACCGATGGCCCCTTGCAGTTCGATACGATGTTCATCAAGGGCGATCCGTGCGTCTTCACTAAGTGAGGCAAAGAACACCACCGCCGAGCGGAGATCTGGACGCACACGCACGTCGGTGATGGTCAAGAGCGCCGCTCGGTCATCGATATCGCCGATACGCTCAAGCTCCCAGGCGATCACCTCGTGTAGGAGCCGAGAGACCCGATCAACCCGTTCGTAGCCGTGCGAACCCCTCGCAGCCATCGTCGCCCTACTCCCTCGCGAGCTCGCGCAACTCGAAGGTCTCGATCAGGTCGCCAGCGTGGAGATCCTGAAAGTCCGAGAGGCCAACACCGCACTCGAATCCAGCACTCACCTCACGTACATCGTCTTTGAACCTTCTTAGCGATGCGACGGTGCCCTTCCAGAGGATCACGCCATCGCGCAAGAAGCGCACGTGCGACCCGCGGGTGAGGACACCCGAGCGCACGTAACACCCAGCGATCGCACCCACGCGCGGAATCCTGAAGACCTCACGGACCTCAGCCTCTCCGGTCACGACCTCTTCGAACTCGGGCTTGAGCATGCCGATGACGGCAGCCTCGATATCCTCGATCACCTTATAGATGATCTCATAGGTTCGAACCTCGACATGGGCGGCCTCGGCAGCTTCACGTGCCCGACGGTCGGGCCGGACGTTGAACCCGATGATCAACGCATCTGACGCAGCTGCCAACGCGACATCGTTCTCGGTGACGCCACCAACGGCTTTGTGGATGATAGCGAGGCCGACCTCGTCGCGCCCCAACTTCGCAAGCGCATCAGCCAAGGCCTCAAGGCTACCCTGGACGTCAGCCTTCAAGATGATGTTGAGCATCGGCACATCACCCTTTTGGATCTGCTCGAAGAGATCTTCGAGCTTGAGCCCAGAGCTACCGATAGCACGATTGGCATTCGCCGCAAGTCGCAAGCGCTGCTCACGCGACTCAGCGACTTCGCGAGCGCTCGCAATCTCATTGGTCACGCGGAACAGATCGCCGGCGCTCGGTACCTCCGAGAAGCCCAAAACCTGCACCGGCACCGATGGTCCGGCAACATCGACCTTAGCCCCACGATCGTCCACCAAGGCCTTGGCCTTGCCCCATGCCTGTCCGGCCACCATCGAATCGCCGATGCGAAGCGTCCCCGACTGCACTAGGATGGTCGCGACCGGACCTCGGCCAACGTCGAGGTGGCCCTCAAGGACCGTGCCTTTGGCATGCCCCGTTGGGTTGGCCTTCAGCTCAAGCACCTCAGCCAACACGAGCACCTGTTCTAGGAGATCGTCGATGCCGAGACTCTGCAGCGCGGAGATCTCCACCACGATGGTATCGCCACCCCACTTCTCGGGGACGAGGTTGTACTCGGAGAGCTGTTGGAGAACACGGTTCGGATCAGCATCTGCGCGATCGATCTTGTTGAGCGCCACGATGATCGGCACATTGGCCGCCCTAGCATGATCGATGGCCTCAATGGTTTGAGGCATCACGCCATCGTCAGCGGCGACCACCAGAATCACGATGTCGGTGACTCCGGCACCCCTAGCACGCATCGCGGTAAACGCTTCGTGGCCCGGGGTGTCGATGAAGGTGACACTACCCCCTGGCAACTCGACCTGGTAGGCACCGATGTGCTGGGTAATACCCCCGGCCTCCCCAGCGACAACGTTAGCATTGCGGATACGGTCGAGCAGCAAGGTCTTGCCATGGTCGACGTGTCCCATCACGGTCACCACCGGCGGCCGTGGAGCGACCGCATCTTCGTCCTCGGTGTCATCGACATCAAGGTACCTTGCGGCAAGCATCGCCTCCTGTTCCTGGCCGGCATCGACAAGACGGATCTCGGCTCCAAGCTCAGCGGCGTATAACTCGATCATCTCATCGGACAACGACTGCGTCGCCGTCACCATCTCGCCCTGGAGCAGCAGGAACCGAATGAGGTCGCCAGCAGACCGATTGAGCTTTGGCCCAACCTCCTGGGCGGTCGATCCTCGTTCGATGATGACCTCATGATCGGGTACTGGGGCATTCGAAGGAACGTAACTCGATACCGTCGTCGGCTCGAGCTCCTCGTACTCTTTACGCGACACCCGCTTCTTCGACTTTGGTCCGCCTCGGCCTCGACCACGAGGTCCGGGCATTGGCCCACCGGGGCCACGGGTTGGAGCGCCTCGCGCTCCACCGCGAGCCGGAGGACCACCACGGAACCCACCAGACGATGGTCCAGCACCGACACCAGGTCGGGCACCAACCTGATCGCTTCTGGGTGGACGATCCCCGGGTGTTGGTGGACGAGGCGGTCGATCATCCGGTCGCCCTGGCCTTGGGGCTCCTGGTCGTTGACCCTCTCTTAAAGGACGAGCAGGACGACGACCACGTGGGTCCGGCGTCGCCGATGGCCGCGGTGGCGGGGGAATTGGGCGACCTGAAAACGACGTCAACGGCTGTGGCTTACGCGAAGGGGGAGGAGGTATGGGCTGGCCCGACGGCGACACTGGGGCCGACTTAGCACGAGCGGGAGCCACTTGCTCCGCACTCTCACGCGCTACTTTTCCGGCGTTAGCGATCGCAGCGCGCTCCGCCTCTTCACGCTTTGCCGACTCCTCGGCGATGACGGCAGCCAAATCTCGTTTGGTCTCCTCTTCGTGTTTGGGGGCCGTCTCGTGTTTCGCGGCCACCTCGTGTTTGCGAGTCGGTTCCGCGTCCACATCGCGTTGCGACAAAGTTGTGGGCTCGACCGAAGCGCTCTCAACCGTGGCAGCGATAGCGGGGTCAGAACCGGCATCAGTCTTGACAGTCGCGGTCGGACGGTTGGGAGTTGCCTTGGGTGCAGGTTCAGGAGCGGCAACGACCTCATGCGTCTCGGCAGCGGCATCACCGCTACCAGCTCCGTAGATACCAATCCCCTCACGCTGTGCCCGTCTGCGCACACGGTCGGCGTGCGCCTCCTCGATGCTCGAGGAGTGAGACTTGACGTCAATGCCCAGCGCAAGGCACAGATCGAGTGCCTCCTTGTTGGAGAGGTTTAACTCCTTCGCAATCTCATAAACTCGTAACTTCTTAGCCAACGACGAAACCTGACCTCCACTATATCGACCCGACACCCACGTCGTCTGAGTCCTTTTGCTTCCCATATCGCGCCTGCCCTTGGAGGCGCAAGGAGTCCTTCAACCCAGCCAGTCTAGCCGGGGAGATGGGCATCCTCAATGCCTTCGACAAACGCCCACCACGTAACGCCTCTTCGACGCAGCGTGGTGAGTCCAAACAGATCCAGGCACCTCGCCCGGTTGGCTCACCGACGACGACATCGCATCCCCGTCGCGCGACTCGAATCATCGCGGACGTCTCTCGACGCATGCGACAGCCAACACACATGCGCACCACGACCCGCCGATGGCGAGCCGAACTCACTGCTGCGCCGGCTCCTCACCAACGATGCGGGCATCAGCGTCAATCACATCAACCCCTGGTGCCAGACCATCCGCTGCGAGCGCAGCATCGGTATTGGTGACATCATCACCCAATGACCCGGCACTCGATGATTCAGGCTCGTCATCAGCGTCGATACGTTCATCGGCATCGTCCGCATAGGCAGCCTCTCGATCCAAGGCTGCGACCTCGCTCTCGGCTCGCACATCGATGTGTAGCCCGCTGAGGCGCGCGGCAAGCCGAGCATTCTGGCCCTCACGACCGATGGCGAGACTCAGCTGATCGTCACCAACGACGATCAACGCTGCCCCAGCCGACTCGTCGATACGAACTTCGAGCGCATAGGCCGGTTGTATGGCACGCTCTAAATATTCGACCAGATCCTCCGAGAACGGGACGATGTCGAGCTTCTCACCCATCAGTTCATTGGTGACCATGCGCACCCTGGATCCACGTGACCCAACGCAGGCACCAACCGGGTCGACACCATCATCGTTGGACCACACCGCCACCTTCGAGCGGTGTCCAGGCTCACGCGCGATCGCCTTGATCTCGACGACTCCGGAGGCGATCTCCGGTACCTCGAGTTCAAACAACCGCTTAACGAGCCCTGGATGGGTCCGAGATACCACAATTTGTGGCCCCTTCGCCGTCTTGCGAACCTCAACAATGTAGGCCTTGATCCGCTGTCCAATCGAATATCGCTCGTTTGGCGGACACTCAGTGTGCGGCATGATCGCCTCAATTTTGCCCAGGTCCAACAGGGTGAAACGCGTATCCATCTGCGAGATGACACCGGTCACAACGTCACCTTCACGACCCGCATACTCTTCGTACTTGAGATCGCGCTCGGCGTCACGAATCTTTTGAAACATCACCTGTTTGGCCGTCTGCGCCGCGATACGTCCGAAGTCCTTCGGGGTGTCCTCCCACTCGCGAACGACATTGCCATCCTCATCGAGCTCCTGGCCAAAAACCCTGATCTCACCGCTATCTGGGTCGATCTCGACATAAGCCTCATCCGCTGCGCCAGGCATCCGCTTGTAAGCGGCCACCAACGCATTCGCAAGCGACTCAAGCAGCGTCTCAACTGTGAGGCCCTTTTCTCGTGCAATAACCTCGAGAGCATCCATAAAATCCTGGTTGTCACGCGCCATCGACTTGCCTCCTTCCATCTTTCTGTGAGTTGGTCGAACCCCACTCGAATACTGTTTGTGCCTCGCTTACGTCACGCAAGGCATAGGTGTGCGTCTTGGCATCTACCATCACTTCAATCGCTGGCTCGACATCGTCGAGCACCCGAAGTAAACGGCCCTTGACCACCCCATCCGGTCCTCGGAAACGGACGTCGCGCCCAAGCGCCCACTCGAAATGGGCAAGACGAATCAACGGGCGTTCGAGACCCGGACTCGACACCTCAAGGGTGAACTCACCCTCGCCGATAGCCGGTTCATTATCGAGTGCGCCAGAGACGGCCTTCGATGCCTCAGCGATTTCGTCGAGAGAGGGGGCAGAAGCATCGAAATGTTCAAGCCTCAGATCCAAGACCTTCGCTCGCCAGTTAGCAGAAAGCACCCGTAGGCCCATTGGAGCAACCACTGGGTCGAGGAGGTCGGTAAGCGCTTGACTGTTCAACATCGCTCCTCGGCTCACCTTTCGATCGAATTACCCTCAGTTCGAATAAAAAACGTGGGCTCACGCCCACGCAGTCCATCTACTACGAACATTCCGTTACTAGTATAGCCAGCAATCACCGACGTTCTGATGCAAGTGCATCGCGAAGGGCGACGACAACGGCCATGACCTCGTCAACCTTGACCAAGGTCGTCGTATCGTGCATCCGATCACGCACCTCTACCTCTCCGTTGGCGAGAGAACGCGCTCCAGCGACGCAAAAGATCGGCGATCCAATCAGTTCGAGATCCCGCAAGGCTACTCCTGCAGAGACGTTCCGATCCTCGAGCAAAACCGAAATCCCCGCTGCCTCGAGCTCATTATGGAGTCGAGTGGCGACGTTGGACACGTCGTTTGTCTGGCTTGCCCCAACGCCAATGACGCTGACGACATAAGGGGCCACCTCGACCGGCCACACGACCGAATCGCCTTGGGGCGTGCCGTATTGTTCGGCGATTACCGCGGGCAATCTAGTAACGCCGATGCCGTAACAGCCCATCCAGTACGGGAGCTCCTCGCCTTCAAGTGAGTGAAAACGCGCGTGCTCTAGCACGCCGGAGTAGGTCAAGCCGAGCTGGAAGGTATGGCCCACCTCGACGGATCGAACGAGTTCGAGTCCGTGGCCGCAGCGCGGACAAGGATCACCTTCCTCGACCACGACCAGGTCCTCGAAACGGTCGACGGTGAAGTCAATACCCAACCGGAGCCCTACGGTATGACAGCCAACACGATTCGCCCCACTCGCCCAGGACGCTCGTGTGCGAATCAACGGATCCGCGAGGATGGTGACCTGGGCTGATTGCCCTTGGGGGCCGATATAGCCCTTCGCGAACCCCTCCATCTCGCCATCATCGGCGAGCCGCATACCGCGAGGAACGTTGAGCGTTCGATCCCCTGGCACGAGGGCCAGCACACGTTGATTGGCCTCGTCGACGAGCAGCATCGACTTCAACATGCCAGCCTCCTCGACCTCGGCTCCTTGGGCCTGCAACGCTTTGATGGCGATCTCAACACCGGGGGCATCAGGCGTCTCATAGGTGATGGGTTCCTGATCGGTTGCGACCTCAACCGCCACTCGCTGTCCCGCCCTGGCCGCCTCGACGTTCGCCTGATAGCCGCAGCTCACACAGCGGGCAAAGTGGTCTTCACCGATTGGGGATGCCACCATAAACTCGTGGTTGACGTCACCCCCAATCGATCCGGAATCAGCCTCGACCGGCTCGGCCTTGAGGCCGACACGGGCAAAGATCTTGAGATAGGCCTCATAGAAGCGCTGGTACGAGACCCGCATCATCTCGCGATCGACATCGAAGGAGTAGCCATCGGCCATGATGAACTCCCGGGTTCGCATCAGGCCAAAACGGGCTCGTGGCTCATCACGGAACTTGGTCTGCAGTTGGTATACACGTTGCGGCAGATCGCGGTAACTCTCGATATCGGGGCTCATGGCTTCGATGACCGCTTCTTCGTGGGTCGGCCCGAGTACGAAGGAGCCCGACTTGCCCTCAACCCTAAAGAGTACGTCGGCCATCTTATCGATGCGGCCCGTTGCCTTCCAGATATCCACCGGCTGCAACGCAGGCAGGAGCACCTCACTTGCGCCAGCGCGGTCCAGCTCATCTTCGACGATGCGCTCCACCCGGCGAAGCACCTGATAGCCGAGCGGGAGGAAGCTGTAGACTCCGCTCGTGAGCCGACGGATATAGCCACCCCTCAAAAGGAGCTTATGCGACCCAGCCTCGGCGTCTTGAGGCACGTCGCGTCGACTCTTAAAAATCAGATCAGATGTGCGCATGGGCCTTAAGGCTAGCAGGCCGGCTAGCGTCGAGACGACCCTTAGCGGCGCTTCTTATTGAGCCGTGCCTCAACACCTTCACTCATGATGGCCTGGGCCTCCTCGACGAGGGCCGCCACCATACGATCCTCTGGGACAACCTCCACGATCTTACCCTTGATGAAGAGATGACCCTTGCCCTTACCGGCCGCGATGCCGATGTCAGCCTCACGAGCCTCGCCGGGGCCGTTCACGTTGCAGCCCATCACCGCGACCTGCAGGGGCAAACCCAGCCTCTCGAGCTCGCGCTGTGCTTCGGTGGCCACCGCGACGACATCGATCTCAGCGCGCCCGCAACTTGGGCAGGCGATGAAGTCAAGTCCTTTACGCTCTCGCAACCCGAGGGACTCAAGCAGCTGACGGCCCGCCCTGGCCTCCTCAACGGGGTCTGCGGTCAGCGAGTATCGAATGGTGTCACCGATGCCCTCCGCGAGCAGGGTTGCGATTCCCGCGGTCGCCTTGATCAGACCACCAGGCAGGGGTCCTGCCTCAGTAACACCGAGATGCAACGGGTGGTCGACCTTCTCAGCGAGCAGCCGATAGGCGGCGATCATCAGCGCCACATTCGATGCCTTGACCGAGAAGGCGACATCATCAAAACCCACCTCATGAAACAGGTCGAGCTCGTGAAGCGCTGAGGCCACCATAGCCTCGGCGGTGATACCACCGTATTGCTTGGCAAAGTCAGGGTGCAGCGAGCCGGCGTTCACACCGATGCGGATCGGAACGCCACGAGCACCGGCCTCACGAGCCACCAGCTTGATCTCCTCCGGCTTGCGCAGATTGCCAGGGTTGAGACGAAGCGCTGCCACGCCAGCCTCGAGGGCGGCGAGTGCCATCTCGACGTGAAAGTGGATGTCAGCAACGATCGGCACCGGAGAGCGTGGAATAATTTGTCGAAGACCATCGGCTGCGTCTTGGGAGTTGCAGGTGCATCGAACGATCTCAGTGCCAGCCGCTGCCAACGAGTAGATCTGGACCAAGGTCCCCTCTACATCTGCGGTCTTGGTGGTGGTCATCGACTGAACGGAGATGGGGCTATCTCCTCCCACCGTAACTTTGCCGACCTGGGTAGTCCTCGAAACCCGACGCTTTGCCAGCGTCACCTGCTCACGTGTCATAGCAACTCACTCTCCTTTATCATTCTAGCGGAACGGGTTGGCGATTGGATGAACGATGTCGAGGTACAACGAAGTCACCCCGATGACCAAGATGATCGCGAGCACGGCGTAGGTCAGCGGCATCATCTTCATGATGTCGGCATGGTAACGTCGGTTCTTCCTCGAACGAATTCGCTCGTAAATCGCGATGACGACGTGACCACCATCGAGTGGCAAGAACGGGAAGAGGTTGAACACGCCAACAAAGACGTTGATCAAGAACAAGAGCAAGATCACGTCAGCAGCGCCAGAGCGAACTGCATCGTTGGCCAGGTAGACGATGCCAATCGGGGACTCGAACCGCGACTGAGCGCGCACCGAGTTCGGATTCGACGACGGGTGGACTACCTCCTGGGCATAGGTCGCGATGCCATGTGGCGAGAAGTGATCCAAAATGCCGGTAACCGACGTCCAAGCCACCGAACCGAAGGTGATAACCGAGTGATAGGCCCCACCGAAGAACGAATCGGTGACGGTCTTGCTCGTCGATTCAACCGTAACCCCGATCACGCCCTCATTATGCAGTGCCTTGTACGCAGGGTCAGCCCTAGCCAGGCGAGCAGCGCTTACTGGCACTACCGTTCGATACTCAGTCTTGTGTCCAACGCTCAGGGTCAGGTGCACTGGTTTGCCAGCGCTCGCCTGGACGAGCTTGCCAAAGGCGGTGACGTTCGGGTGTTTGACTCCGTTCGCTGCGACTACGGTGGCACCGACTGGCAGGTTGGCTTTGAGCGCAGGTGACTCCACATGAGGAATGACAGGTACCGCTGCGATTACGGTGCCGTTGCCAGCAACGGCAACGCCGATGCCCGAGGCGAGCACCCAAAGCAAGATGATGGCGATGATAAAGTGCATGAGCGAGCCGGCGGCGCTGACCAAAAGACGACGTGGGAAGGTCGCCTCTCGATAGGTCTGTGGCTCCTCCTCCGGTGGGACCTCCTCGACGTTGGTCATCCCCAAGATTTTGACGTAACCTCCCACCACGAAGGCTTTGATGCCGTACTCGATCCCTCCAACATGGAACGACCAGATGCGAGGGCCAAAGCCGATAAAGAACTCCGACACCTTCATGCCGGAGAGTCGCGCGGTGATGTAGTGGCCAAACTCGTGCAAAACGATCATCATCACAATCGCCACGACGACAAGCAGGGTCTCGAGCGCATGGACGTGGGCAGCGAACGCGATGATCGCCGCCAGCACGATCAAAAACTCGATTAGCCGACGCCCAGAGAATGAGCGCGCCTCAGCAAGACTGGGCCCCTGCGCGTCCGAGGAGTCAGCGTCATCGAGCACGGTCGTCTCACTCACTAGCAAATCCTCCCACGATTTCTTGAGTAACAATTCGAGCTCGATGGTCGAGCTCGACCACCTCGTCAGTGGTGGATGGCGTACAGCTCTGGTAGCGGTCCATCGCCTTGGCAACGATCGCATAAATCTTCGCCCAACTGACCCGCTCATCCAAGAACGCCTCGACAGCCACCTCGTTGGCGGCGTTCATCCAACATGGTGCCCCGCCGCCGGTGTTACCCACCTCATAGGCTAGCCGCAGTGCGGGAAACCGGGCGGTGTCGACCTGTTCGAAACTCAATGACCCTGTCCAGGGCCAGGATACACCACCGTGGGGAGTTGGACAACGGCGAGGATGATAGAGCGCTAACGAGATCGGAAGCCTCATATCGGGCATCGAGAGTTGGGCAATGGTTGATCCATCAGTGAACTCAACCATCGAGTGGACAAAAGATTCCGGATGAACCACAACCGTGATCTGATCATATCCAACGTCGAAGAGGTAATGTGCCTCGATGACCTCAAGACCCTTGTTGAACAACGTTGATGAATCAACACTGATCTTTGGTCCCATGGACCATGTGGGGTGCGCGAGTGCATCCGCTACCCCTACCTTGTTGAGGTCGACGTCACCAAGCTTACGGAAGGGGCCGCCAGAAGCGGTGATCACCAAGCGACTGAGATCCTTGGGTGTGGTTCGCGTCTGTCCAAGAGCCTGGAAGATGGCGGAGTGCTCGGAGTCGACCGGGATAAGCTCCCCTCCCCCTGCGAGCAGGTCCAGCACGAGATCACCGGCTCCGATCAGGGACTCCTTGTTGGCAAGTCCGAGACGTTTGTGGGCACTGAGCGCACGTTGGGTAACGCGCAATCCCGCAAATCCCATCACACCGTTGATGACGATGTCTGCCATGGAGACCGAGTCAACCATCTCCTCACCGGAGATCACCTCAAACTCTGGCCCGAGCAGAGCCCGTAGCTCCTTGGCGGCCACCTCGTCATAGAGCCCAACCACACGCGGTCGAAACTCAATCGCTTGCTCAGCGATCATCTCGACGTTGGAGTGTGCCCCAAGAGCCAGCACCTCAAAGGAGCCAGGGTCCTCACGGACCAGATCAAGTGTCTGGCGACCAATGGAGCCGGTCGAACCCATAACGGCGAGTGACTTCATGACAATCCTCTAATGCATCACCTTAAGTGCAGACTCAAGAACAGATAAAAGGCGACTGGCAACACGATGAGGATGCCGTCGATACGATCGAGCATACCCCCGTGACCCGGCAGCAAACGTGAGGAGTCCTTGGCCGAGACTGAGCGCTTCAGCGCTGACTCGGCAAGATCGCCTACCGGAGCGATGAGAGCGGCCACGATACCGATGGCCAACCCAGCCGTCAGGGTAAAGGGGTGAATGAGTGGCACGAAGAGAGCCCCAATGACCAGCGCAGCGACGCCTCCGATCACAACACCCTCCACCGTCTTGCCTGGTGAGATCGCCGGAGCGAGTTTATGCTTACCGAACAGTGAACCACCGGCGAAGGCAAAGACGTCGGCAGCCGTCGCACACAGCAGCGTTCCAACGAGGAGGCCAAGACCACCGGATCCGAATAGGGCAGGTCGTAGCAACAGGCCTGCGAACGAGCCGAACAGCCCCACCCAGACCACCATCACCATGGTCGTCGTCACACCCGAGACAAAGAGCTCCCCTTTACGCTGGACCATGAACCAAACGAGCGAAACCAAAATCGATGCCACCATAACAACGACAATGGCGTCTTCACCAGCCACATAGGCACCTACCACCAAACCAATGACGGCGAGCAATCCGACCAGCGACGCCGGACGGTAGCCACCCTTGCGTAAAAGGTTGTATCCTTCTCCAGCTGCGGTCACCACCGCAATTGTCACCACAACCACGGTGGTGGTGACTCCGAGCTTAAGAGCACCGAGAAAGATTACCGCCAAGATGATGCCGGTCACCACCCGGACTGCTTTGACTTGCCGCCCGGGCCGAGCCGGTGGTGTTACGTCGCTACCGCCAGCCTCTTGCGAAGCCTGCTCGGTGTTGCCATCAACCGCCGGCGAGGAGCTCTCGATAGCGCTTCGGCGACTCCGTGGTTCAGGGGCCCCTAGTCTTTGGCGTCCACCTCGCTGGCGCAATGGTCGTCGCCTGGACGATACGACGTCATGACGGGTTGGTCGCTTCGAAGCCTCATCGTCATTAGCCTCTGGTGTCGTAGCCTCTGGTGCCGTGCCTTGTTGATGAGGGTCCTGTTGTTCGAATTTTTCAGGGTCCCCTCTGCGTTCAGAATCCTCGAGCCCAGCAAGGATAGCCTGGTCTCCGTCTCTAGTATCAGGAGAGTCTCGAATGTCTTGCAACGAGCCAACGGGTTGGTCGCCTCTGCGAGCCTCTCGACGCAACTCGTTCAACCGCTCTTGGATTTGGTGCTCACGTTGTGACCGCCGGGCACTACGCTCAGCAACAGCCGATTCAGGCTCACCGTCGGGCGCCTCCCCGAGATCTGTGGGCGCCATCTGAGCTTGTTCAATGCGCTCGGCCCCTCGCTCATCTGCCTGGCTACGGCGAGTCTCGCTCACAGGGTTGATCTGGATCGCTTCTGTGAGATCAGCGTGGCTGTCATGCCGTTCAAAGCGCTCGACGGGGACAAAGAATTCATCGGCTTGGGCGAGAAATTCGCGATTGTCGTCCCGTGGGCGCCGAACCGTTGATTCTCGATCATCCGCTGGCTCACCACCAACGATGGGGGCGCGGCTGAGCGAATAGGGGGTGTCGTCTTCGAGTGCATCAAAGTTCTGCGCAGCCTCTGCGTGCAACGGTGGCAAGGGCTCACCCGCCAACTGCGCGATCACCCGAGGAATCTCGCCGGTTGGCGGCTCGCGCCAGCTTGGAAGCTCGACCGTGACGTCGTTGTCCATCGATGCAAATCCGCCAGGCGTCGCTAGCACCTGTGTCACATCCGGATCCCCGAGGGAAACCGTCTCATCATCATCGATCTGAGAGTGCCGCAAAGGACGGCGATCGACAGTATTGTGGTCAGCACGACTGTGGTTGGCCCTATTTGGATCAGACCCGTTGGAACCGAGCAGGCCCATCGCCTCATCGCCTTCACGGGATCCAGCTTGTGAGCCGCTCTGGGGCGAAGCTAGGTTGTCTGGATCCTTGGCCTCAGCGCCAACCAAGGTTGCGTCCTCGTCGCCACTGCCAGCATCGTCAAATAGCGAACCGCCAACGATGTTGGCCTCAGGTCCCCAATGGCGGCGCTCCTCGCCTTCACCCATGGTTGCGGCCCCCTTTAGACCTCAAGAAGATCGCGCTCTTTGCTCTCCAATGCCTTGTCAAGCCCAGCGATATAGTGCGATGTTAACTGCTCGAGCTCCTTCTCAAGGTCAGTCAAATCGTCGGTCGTCAACGATCCTTGCTTCTGCCAAACCTCAAACTGATGACGGGCGCTGCGCCGGATAGCTCGTATCGCCACCTTGCCCTCCTCTGAACGCGCACGCACAACCTTGATGAGCTCCTTGCGTCGCTCCTCCGTCGGCGGCTGGAGGGTAATGCGGATCGTGGCACCATCGTTGGTGGGGTTGACACCAAGATCCGAGTTGCGTATGGCGGTCTCGATAGCGCCCAGACTCGAACGGTCATACGGGTTGATCACTAGGGTGCGAGCATCGGAGACCGTGACCCCCGCGATGGTCATCAGCGGCGTCGGCGCCCCATAATAGTCAACTACGAGGTGCTCGACGAGCGCAGGGTTGGCTCGACCCGTTCGAACCGATGCGAACTCTTCCTCGGTATGCTCAAGCGCCTTGGCCATCTTCGTCTTCGTATCGGCAATTACCGCGTCAGTATCAACCTCTTCAGCCATCAATCCACCACCGTTCCTATCTCACCCCGCCATGCCTTGGCGATGTTGCCGGGACTGGTAACGTCAAAGACAATCACCCGGATGTCATGGTCCTTGCAGAACGTGACGGCAGTCATATCCATGACGTTCAAATCTCTGGCGATCACATCCATGTACCCAACATGATCATACTTCGTAGCGCTCGGGTCAAGACGCGGGTCTGCGGAATAGATTCCATTGACCCCCGAATGTGTACCCTTCATCATGATCTGGGCACCGATCTCAGCCGCGCGGAGCGCCGCTGCCGTATCGGTCGTGAAAAACGGATTACCAGTCCCGGCCGCAAAGATCACGATCCGGCCCTTCTCAAGATGGCGAATGGCACGACGCCTGATGTAGGGCTCCGCTAACTCAGCCATGTTGATCGCACTTTGGAGACGGACAGGTTGGCCAAGAGCCTCGATCGCACTTTGAAGGGCCAACGCATTCATGACCGTGGCGAGCATGCCGATATTGTCCGACGTGGGTGCGTCGATTCCCATGTCTACCCCATGGGTGCCACGCCAGATGTTGCCCCCGCCGACCACCAATGCGATCTCGACGCCAAGCTCCTCACGAAGACCTACAAGCTCTTGGGCGAGCTGGTTGAGCACCGATGCATCGAGGGGACCCTTCGATGCGTCACCGAGTGCTTCACCCGAGATCTTCAGGAGAACTCGGCACCGATCGCTTGCCACCCGCGGCGAAGGCATCGGGCTACTCGCCAACGACAAGTTGCGCGAATGCGACGAGCGTTGCCTTCCCGAGAACCTCACGAACTCGATGCTTTTCGTCTTTGACGAACGGCTGTTCCAAGAGGCAGATCGACTTGTAGAAACCATCAAGGCGCCCAGCGACGATCTTTTCGAGCGCCGCCTCTGGCTTGCCCTCGTTTCGCGTCATGGTCTCGAGGGTCTCGCGCTCCTGAGCCACAACCGACGCCGGAACGTCCTCGATCGCCAAGTAGGTAGGTTTGGCAAACGCGATGTGAAGTGCCAGATCGTGCGCGAGCTCTTTAGAGCCATCCTTGAGTTGGACCAGGACCCCATTGACACCACGATCAGCCTGCACATGCAGGTATCCTGACACCTCTTCTCCGTCGCCTGCCTCCAGGCGGACCACTCGGCCAAGCGAGATGTTTTCCTTGAGGGCAACGGTAAGCGAGGCGATCATCTCGGCGAACTCATCGACCACCGCTTCGCCCCGCTCGGCAACCGCACCAGCAATCTCGTTGACGGTGTTAACAAAGTCGGTTGACTTGGCGACGAAGTCGGTTTCGCACTTAAGCTCGACAAGTGCCCCAACTCGGCTATCGACCATGGAGAGTGCGACTGCACCCTCGCTGTTTTCACGATCAGACCGCTTCGCCGCTGACACTACTCCTCGTTCCCGAAGCAATTGAGCAGCTCGCTCGGCATCTCCACCGGTCTCCTCGAGGGTCTTCTTGGCGTCGAGAATCCCGGCACCTGTCAACCGTCGCAGCGCCTGTACGTCCGCAGCTTTAATCTCAGCCACTCTTTGGCCTTCCTTTCTGATTTCTTGGCTCACCCAACGTGTTCGTTGAAGCCAGTCCTATGCAACCGGCTCAGCGCCAGCGAGCGAGGGGTTCACAACGGGGGCCGCAACCGGTTCGGCACCCCCAGCTTTTGACTTACCCTCGATGATGGCTGTGGCCATCAACCGAGTGAAAAGCTCACACGACCTGATCGCATCGTCGTTACCAGGCATAATGTGATCGACGAGTTCAGGATCGCAGTTGGTATCCACGACCGCGATCACCGGGATTCCGAGACGGGCCGCCTCGGTAAGTGCAAGATGTTCTTTCACCGTGTCAATGACGAACAACGCGTCGGGCAGTCTCGTCATGTTGCGGATACCACCAAGGTTGAGGTCAAGCTTGGTGAGCTCTCGCTGCAACAGCAGCGCCTCCTTCTTCGGCATTGCCTCGAAGTCACCCTGAGCCTTCATCTGCTCGTACTCTTGAAGTTTGCGTACCCGTGAAGCGATCGTAGGAAAGTTGGTCAACATACCGCCAAGCCAGCGATGACTGACGTAGGGCATACCCGCCATCTTGGCATACTGGGCGATGGCATCCTGGGCCTGCTTCTTGGTCCCGACGAAGAGCACGTTGCCTCCGCGTGTCGAGAGGGAACGGACAAATCGAAACGACTCGTCGATCCCCTGCAACGTCTGGCGCAGGTCTAAAAGATAGATCCCGTTGCGCTTGTCGAAGATAAACGGCTTCATCTTCGGATTCCAGCGCTTGGCTTGATGGCCGAAATGGACACCGGCCTCAAGAAGCTGAGACATGGTAACTAATGGCTTATCAGGCATGTTCCTCCCATCGGTTGAACTAAAGAGCACCCTCGCGACATACGCCGACCGTGGGTCGGGCGCTCTCGTTACTTACTCAAAATTGAGCCTTGACAATCCTAATCGCATGAGCGCACCACCCAGCCACCACCGAGGAACAAATGATCATCGACTGACCAGTTGGTACAAACACGAGCCCCAACAGACCCTGAATGCGAGGCGATAACACCCACGACAACGGTGGCAAGAGCCTGCGCCACAGCGGCGCTCGGTGCAAGACAACGACGATACCGGTTTCAAAACGACGTCACCTCGACCTGGGAGCACTCCTCACCACCGAAGCTCGACCCACAAGGTCACCAACTGGCAACCTCACCGCAGCCTGGCGCCTCAGCCGACATCGCCAAGCTTGCCGCGTAGCTGGAGCACCGCCTTGGAGTGGATCTGACATACCCGGCTCTCGGTTACCCCAAGAATATCGCCAATTTCAGCCAGCGTGAAGCCCTCATAATAATAGAGCGTCAACACCATCTTCTCGCGATCCCCGAGCCGATTGATCGCGTCGACCAACATGCGACGGGTCTCTTCCTGTTCGAAGGAGCTGTTCGCGCTCTCCTTGCGATCAGCGATCGTATCGCCGAGAGTCATGCCCTCTCCGCGCTCCCCGCCAAGCACGACCTCATCGAGGGCGGCAATTCCGAGAAAGGAGATCTTGGAGAAAATAGCCTGGAGTTCCGCGTCATCGATCTCGAGTTCAGCTGCGACCTCATGATCGGTTGGACTCCGGTGAAGCTTGCCCTCAAGCTTGGCATAGGCATGCTCGACGGCCTTGGCCTTGGCTCGCACCGAACGGGGAACCCAGTCAATGGCGCGTAACTCATCGATAATCGCACCCTTGATACGGGTAATGGCGTAGGTTTCGAACTTGATGTTGCGCTCGAGATCGAACTTTTCGATGGCGTCGATCAGACCAAAGGTACCGTAGCTTGCGAGATCCCCTTGATCAACGGAGTTGGGCAAACCGATGGCAACCCTCGATGCCACAAAACGCACCAAAGGAGAATACGCCACCAGCAGACGGTCGCGCAATGCCTGATCGCCAGTCTCCTTATAGCTATGCCACAGCTTGTCTAAGTCGGCATCACCCTGCATCACAACCCCTACTTCCCACGCGGGTGCAACTCACGATAGACCTGGGCCAAGCGCTCGTGACTCACATGGGTATAAATTTCCGTTGTGGATAGTCTAGCGTGCCCAAGAAGCTCCTGAAGGCTCCTCAGGTCAGCGCCGTTCTCAAGTAGGTGGGTTGCGTAGCTATGCCGCAAGAGGTGCGGGTGTGCACCGGGGAAGTAGCGATCTACGATGCGATACACCGTTCGCACCCCCAAGCGCGAGCCACGAGCTCCCAGGAACAGGGCTTGCGAGGTATCCGAGCGGGTGCCAAGGTATTGCTGTAAGGCGACACAACAGCGCTCAGCCACGGGGACGATCCGCGGCTTGTCACCCTTACCGTGTCGAACATGGATGCGACCGTCGGCGAAGTTCACGTCATCAATGTCGAGTTGTACCAACTCACCCACGCGCAACCCAGCGTCGTAGAGTGTCTCGAGGACGGCATAATCGAGACGACTGAGACAAGGATCGTTTGCCAACCGCTCAAGAGTATCCACTACGTGGGCAACATCGAGAGTGCGTGGTAGGTGCTGCCCATTCGTATTCTTGGGTCTCGTCAGAGCTAGGCGCAGGTGGGCGAGATTGAGGTCATCTCGGAATCGAAGGTACGACGAGAGGGCGGCCAGATCGGTGCGAATAGTTGCACGGGCGATGCCTGATGCCTGTCTTTTCGAGACCAGACGCCGAATCCGTTGAATGTCAAGCTGTCCAGGGCTGTCGACGCCGAGCAACGCCGCCTCACGGATAAACCAATCCAAACTCGTTCGGTATCGATGGATAGTTGACGCCGAGAGATGCGCGATCGACAAGCCGTAGTCGTCCAACCTCCAGGTGTCACCATCTCCCACAACGACAACGCTACTCGCACCGACTGCTGCTCCGGTCAGCAACCATGCACTCCGATGGTCGTATCGCCGGTAAGCTGAACTACGCCTTGGCGCCGATCCAAGATGTGCAGCCAAGACGCCAAGATCGACGGGTTAGCCTGGTAACCGTGCTTCGACTACGAACCCTAACTCCCCTCCTCATCGCGAGTGCCGCAATGCTAGCTAGCTGTGGTTCTGCCAACGCGCAACCGGAGAGTGCCAGACCCATCGCTGCGCTCAAACCGACCCCAACCACGGCCGCCGATCGGATTGCAGCCAAGGAATTTGCCAAGGTCGACTGGTCGAACGTGAGGTATCCAAGCCTCTCGCCCCACTGCCACGTCTCCCAAGGCAGCAAGATTGTCGAGAAAGGATCGGTCCTAGGCTATGTCCTGACTCCCTCAACACCGATTGCACTGCTCACAGCGGCGTGTGGTGTCAACGAAGCGGCTCTTCCCAATGGAATCTGGGCTTTTGAACCACCCGCGGGCTCGACGAGCGTACAGCCACGCTTGCTTGAAACATTGGTCAAGCTTCCACCAAGCCCTTTCCAACACGACTCGCCAACCAGTGCGCTGTACTTCGCCAACCTGTTACCCGGTGACCAACAGGCACGAGCAGTGCCAAGCGCACCCGGCACTACGTCGAAGTCGAGCTATACGGCGGCCGGGCCGGTGCTCTCGACCGTCGACTGTTACACCCAAGGCCCCCAGTTCGTCCACGGCACGGCATTTACCGTCGTGGGGCTCACCGGTATCGACTATTCCGTTCCCGATCAACCACCAGCCGCGATGGAGTCGCTGGAGTTCACCTACCGCAACGGCACCATCCATCTGCACAGGCGCTTCATCGCCGCGGTCGCTCGCTACAGCTGCCCATAAGCCAGCCGATGACCCTGTCTCATCGACCCTGAACCGTTGCCATTCTTTTGTCAACGTTGTGTTGCTTGATGCTGCGCTTTTGCTACTGACCTGTTGAATACTGCCCTGTTTGATACGTTGCGGGCGACACCGCCCAATCGTCGCGCTAGCGGACTCTGCGACAGAGGCAGGGACATTGCCTACTGGGAATCGCCACTGTTGACCTTCAGCGAGCCAGCTACTCGGCCTTTGCGGCCGCCTCGACTGCTGCAGCGATCGTCGGCGCGACCGCAGGGTTAAAGACCGTCGGAACGATATAGGCCGGCGACAGCTCATCCTCGGTCACAATGGCTGAGAGTGCTCGTGCGGCAGCAAGCTCCATCTTGGCGGTGATCTTTGTCGCGCCAGCATCCAACAGCCCGCGAAAGAATCCCGGGAAGACCAGGACATTGTTGATCTGATTTGGCTCATCGCTGCGCCCAGTCGCCACCACCGTCGCGATCCTACGCGCAACCGATGGATCAATCTCTGGGTCTGGGTTGGCGAGTGCAAAGACGATGGGATCCGGGGCCATCATCCGTAGGTCATTCTCCGTGATCAGGTTCGGGCCCGACACCCCAATGACCACATCCGCACCTTGCAACGCCAAATGCAGATCGCCCTGTAGCCCCGTAGGATTCGAATGCTCAGCAACCCAAAGCCTACTCTCGTCGAGATCGGTTATCGAAGAGTCGAGAATGCCGTCGCGATCGACGGCGATCAGGTTGCCGACACCCTCGTCGATCAGAAGCTTTGCAATGGCGACGCCGGCGGCGCCAACACCAAGTACCACCACCGTGGCTTCACTCAGGCTCTTGTTCACCACTCGCAAGGCATTGAGCAGGGCTGCAAGAACGACGATCGCCGTCCCGTGTTGATCATCGTGGAATACCGGGATATCGAGCAGCTTGCGCAGACGGCGCTCAACCTCAAAGCATCGAGGCGCCGAGATATCTTCGAGATTGATGCCCCCGAATACCGGCGCAATCATCTGGACAGCCTGGACGATGTCATCGACAGCCTGGGAGGCCAAGCAAACCGGCCAGGCATCGACATCCCCGAATCGCTTGAACAACACCGCCTTGCCCTCCATGACCGGCAGTGCCGCCTCGGGTCCGAGATTTCCAAGGCCAAGTACCGCGGAACCATCGGTGACCACGGCAACACTGTTTCGCTTGATGGTCAGGTTCCTCGCTGCGCTATGGTCACGTGCAATTGCTAAGCAGACCCGCGCTACACCAGGCGTGTAGGCCATCGAGAGATCGTCCCTGGTCTTGAGTGGCACCTTCGACTCCGTCGCCAGCACACCTCCAAGGTGCAACAGCAAGGTGCGATCACTCATGGCTCGGACGGTCGCCCCGTCGATAGCCTCAACGCTTGCACGAAGCCGTGTGGCATGCTCTTCATCGGCCGCGTTACAGGTCACATCGACGACGAGACGCTCGCCACGTGACTCGACAGTGTCGAGCGCCGTGATTGCCCCTCCACCATCTGCGAGGACCGTCGTAATGGCACCAATCAGGCGCGAACTCGCAATCTCAACCCGCAATGTCACCGAAAATGAAGCACTTGGACTACCCACCATCACACCCTTCCGTCATCACATCTCACCCTGGCGCTGCCTCAAGGATAGGGCAAATTCCCGGTCGGCATCAACTTGGCAACCGATGCATCAAGACCAAAAGCCTATGCGCATAGGGTGACAAAACCGATGTGCCAACGTCGTCTATGGCATGTGTCGTGTGATCCGCTACCAGACTGGCTCACGAGCTCTACACTCACCATCGTGGGACCACTCCTCAACCGAAACCGGGGCATCGTTGGCATCGTCGTCGCGGCCGTGCTTTGGGGGTTTTCAGGGATCGCCGCCCAAGAACTTTTCAATCACTATCACCTACACCCCACCTGGCTCGCCGCCATCAGGGTTGGGGGAGCCGGTCTCTTGCTCGCGCTCTGGGCTGGGCCGCGTGGTCGCATCGAGGCACTCAAGCGTTTCACGAGTGACCGTAGACGGTTGATCACCATCATCGTGTTTGGCGTGGTCGCCCTTGACGGGGTGCAACTGACCTTCTTTTATGCCATTGCCCACGGCACCGCCGTCTCGGCCACGCTGCTCCAGTTCACCAGCCCAGTCTTGATACTTGGTTGGATCTCGCTACGACGCTTTGCCGCCCCGAAACCGCTGTTGGTGATGATGGTGGCCGCTGCGCTTGCGGGGGTTTTCCTGGTGGTAACCGATGGCTCGACGTCTGGCCTTGCGATTCCGATCGCTGGCTTCGCATGGGGCATTACCTCTGCTGTCTTTACCGCGTTCTACAATCTCTTGCCCCAAGAGTTACTCGCCAAGCACAACGCAGAAGTCGTTGTGGCCGGCGCCTTCTTGATCGGGTCCTTCTTCCTCGCACCCTGGCTGGTCTTCGACGCACCCACCGTCCTCACCATGCCTGAGTTGGGGCTCATCATCTTCGTTATCGTGGGTGGCACCGCGGTTCCCTTTCTGCTCTATCTGAGCGCTCTCGCCACCATCGCCCCACTCATCGCTAACGTCGTGGGAACCCTAGAGCCACTGACCGCGGCTATCGCATCCATCTTCTTCTTTCACCTTCGACCATCAATCGCTCTCATCGCTGGCGTCGTGCTAGTGTTGGGCTCAGTGGTGGGACTTTCCTGGTCCGATCGACGCCACGGACCCGTTGGTCAACTCGAGACACCAAGCGATTGATGGCATTCACCGTCAGTCAACCAGGTGAGCAGGTTCAGCAACCACGCCCAAAAAGGTACACTTTGTCCGACTTAGACCGCCCGTCTCTCTACACATGAGTTTGCTCAGAAACAATAGGGCCCAGATATCTCGGTATGAAAGCGAAGATCTCGTCGCTGCTCTTAGTTACGATGCGACGCTCGGGATTCTTGTTATCTGCCTTAGCTCACTCGATAATCCCTTGGTTAAGTCCGCTCACGCTGCAGTAGATACGCCGCCGTAAGTATTTCGTGACAAGGGCATGGAACCAACACTTCACCTGAAACTGAGACCTAGGGAGGTTGGCTTGAAGTGGAAGATTAATCTCGGATGTGCCAATCACCTTACTCTCATCGACTTCGTCTTATGGGCTGCGTAGTTATTAAGGACAATGTGAACTCTGCAGCTTTTTGGGTACTTTCTCGTCGATGAGCTTTAGCAACTGAATTGAACGCTATGACCCTATGGGCAACCGTCATCTGAGTGATGACCTTGCTCCAGGCGACATCGAGGGTTCACACCGTGACTGGAGATCCCATTTTGGTTATACCGCGAACACATACCTCCAAGTGCGTGATTCGAAGCCTCATTTAGCGAGTCTCGCCCTCTATGATCCAAATTCTGAACCATAACTGAACAGCAAATGTTGCCAGGGCTACTCTGCCAGGAGCAACGTCACTACCTGCCCTCAGGGAGGAATTCGCGAGCCACTGTGATGCACATACCTCAGTCGGTCGCCGCAAGTTGCTGTTCGCGACGGTATTCCCTCATATGCGCCACCAGCTACGGCACCTCATGAGAAATCTATTGCAAAGGGTGTCGTGTATAGTCCTTGCGTTCCGCACCAGCCTCTGTAACTCAACTAACAGATGCCAGCTACGCATGTCTAACCACCAAACTCGTCAGCACGTTGGCGTCAGGCGCAACTCACTGCTGTCCGGCGACAAACTTTGCGCTGTTGAAGCCCGTCGCGTCTGACGTCATCGCACTCACGCCGCACCGACCCTACCCCGTCACCGGTGCTGCTTCAAAACTGACGGTATCGGCATAAGAACCTCCTACGCCGAGGACCTCGGAGGAGGGGCCACCACAGGTGACGAGAGCCAAGCTTAGGAGACCCTGGTTGGTGAAAGGCTGTGGGTGAGCCACGGCATTGGGAGAAAGGGAAGGTCAGGTTATGATCTGCCAGGTGGTCTCGTGTTCACCCCAGTTGAGCATCACTTGATCGCCAGGGACGAGTTGGCCGATCTCACCGCGTGCTCCTCCACCTTGACCAACCCAGTTCACATGGCCTGCAAGGAGTGTGACACCGGGACTTCTCGGGACGGTTGGGGTGTGTTCATGCCAACTGACGTGATAGACATCTGGGGGGAGATGGTGAGTGCTCCAATGGTTGGACTCTCAGCCAAGATAGGGACCGAGATGGAGATGGTGGCAACCTCGTTGCGAACGGTTGGGTTCTAAGGGACTGAGGTGAAGATCGGGGTAGTGAGTTTGGTGTTGGCGAGCTTGATGGCTGGTGAGTGATCCTTCACCGTTAGGCGATGGGTCTCGGCTTTCTGGGAGTTGTGGATCCCTTCATAGGTGCGCGCTACCCCAGCAGCTCAAGTTATGCGAGCAAAGATCGCCCTCATGGCCAACGAAGGCGTCAAACTTCAAGCTATCGCCGAGGAGCTGGCTATCTCCACCTTCGCGGTACACAAGTGAATCAAGAAATTCGCCCTCTATAGGGCAGTGACACTCGCCGATGCACCACGATCTGGGACTCGGCGAACCCACAGGGATGACAAGATCGGCGAGATCGTCGAACTCACTACCACGACTTACCCACCGGATGCCTCAACCCATTGGTCCACCAATACCATGGCAGCCGTGGCTGGCGTCTCTCTGGACGGTAGGGGGAATATGGCGGCCGTTCGGTCAAGAACTTTACTTGGTTGAGAGATCCATGCCCATCTTATGTTCCCTAAGCTCATGCGAAAAGGTCCAAGACGTTGCTGAGATTTACTTGAACCCTCCTGAGACAACCATTAACCTCTCGCGTTGACGAGAAGACCCAAATACGCGCGCATGAGCGCACCAAACCCATACGTTGCGATGGTGTAAGGGTTTTGCTGCGTCGAAGATGCGAGGATAAGCGCGGGTGACATCAGTAATCCCTGTGTGCGCTCTCGACGTCGTGACCGCCAAAGGTCATCACCTAGATGGCGGTTACCCATAGGGCGATGGAGTTCATTGCAATTCTTAGAGTTCATCGACAAGAACGTACCCAGGAGCTAGGCGTTCATGCTGTCCTTGACAACAACGGGGCCCATACGACCGAATCAGTCCGTAGGTGGTTACTGGCCCACCCGAGATTTCAGTTCCACTTCACGCCGACGTATTCATCTGCCGATGTCCCAGGTAGAGAGATGGTTCCCAGCCCTTACCACCAAGTACCTATAGCGCAGTGTTCATCACAGTGTGACCGAATTCAATGAAGGAATGACCCAGTGGGCAAAGGCCGCCAATACGAGGCCAAAGCCTTTTATCTTGACCACGAGTACCGACGATATCTTCCCTTCTATGCGAAGATATCCGGGTCCTATGAGTTCCGACTAGGAACGCTAGGCAAGAAAGTCACTCGCACCGACGGCACCAACCCCGCGCTGGCCAAGAATCATTAGCTTGGCCTGTGCGCTGGCGCGCAACGTCCCCTGCTCATCGCGAATACTGGAATCTGCCTTGACCACGTTGCGGCGGCGTTCAACAAAATGGCCCTCGATCGAGAGCAACTCACCAACCCGAATAGGAAGCACATAGCGCACCTCAAGCCGAGCCGTCACCGTGACAAACCCCATAGAGTAGGGCACATAGCTCGCCGCTTCATCCAAGATCGTCGCCGTGACACCACCGTGCAAAACGTCATCCCACCCAACGAAGCGCTCCTCGACCTGGTAACTCGCTCGCACGATGCCATCACCAGTCTCGGATGCGTCATCGATGTTGACAGTCACCCCTTCGCCCGTCACGAACGTCAGGTGCAGTCCGATGGGGTTTTTCGCCCCGCAGGCAAAACAGTTCACTTCACCCAATGATCACCACCTTGTCATCTACGATCGTTCCTCATCCACCACCACTCAGGCCTCATCCCGTCGAGCACTCGTTATGGTGCCGTCACAAGACACTGACCGAGCAACGGTCAAATACCCAGCCTATCGGTCACTCGACTCCCACAAGGAGCCCCGCTTACCGTGTGTCAACAACGCACCCACGGGCGCCAAAGGGTGTTGTCCCACCAATGGCCCCCCAGACAAGGATCGAAGAACTCGACAACGCTTTCAAGCCATACGTTCGGACCAACGCCGCAGACCTAGCACCTCTTGGTTCACTCCGTCAGTGACAGCGAGACAGCATCGGTCCCATCACGGCGCTTGGGTATGCCTCGAGCGCGTTACCAACGATATGACACCGCCGAGCACCATGAGTGCAGTGGCGACGACGAGCGACTCTGTCAAACCCGCATGAAACGAGCTATAGGCAGCGTTGATGACCCGATCGACAATCGGCCCATAGGTGTTAGCGGCACCACCCGTGTGCCCTGCGACCCCGCCCGTCTCTACTGCGTTAATCACCACTTGACGAAAGACCGGCGGTACGCCTAGCCGGGCGAGCTTCGCTGAAAGCCCTCCGGTCAGCTCACCATTAAGAAAGCTGCCCAAGATTGCCACACTCATCGTGATCCCAAGCGCCCGCATGGTATTCGTAGCAGCCGCGGCCATCCCGGAATGTTCTGGGGGCACGGTGGAGAGGGCGATGCTCGTGACCGGAACCACCACGAAGCCAAAACCTATGCCAGCGATAGCCAGGGTAATCGCCAACAACAGCGGGTGGGTCGGGCCCGAGAGTGCGTAGTCGGAGAGGGCGATGCCGATGGCCGCCAAGAACGCGCCAAGCCCCGTGAACACGCGCACGTTAGTGCCTCGCAACCAACGCCCTGATGCCAGTGAAGCCAGGATCATCGTCACCATCATGGCCGCAAACACGCCAGCGATCAGGTACGCGCTATCGCCCTTGACCACCTCGAGGTAGAGAGCGACGAAAAAGAAAATGGCGAAGATAGCGAAGTAGACGCTAAACGCCAACACCAGTGCCCCGCTAAAGGGAATATTACGCAAAAACCCAAGTCGAAAGAGCGGGTTACGAGCCCGATGCTCGGTCCAGGCAAAGCCGAGGGCACCGACGAAGGCCACGACGAAGCAGGCGATGATGATCGGTGCTCCGTATCCCCTCAATTCACCCTCAACGATCCCAACGACCAAGACCGCCAGTGCGACGGGACCGACGATGGACCCAAGCTTGTCGATAGCCCCAACGTCACGGTCCAAGCTCTCTGGCAGCACGCGAAACGCGAAGCCGACAGCGATTGCACCAGCAACGGCGTTAAACCAAAAAATGGTTGGCCAACCATCGAGACCAACCAAGATTCCTCCAAGCACCGGCCCGATCGCGAGGGCAAAGCTGGCCACCGCCGCCCACGTGCCGAGCGCCTTAGCTCGAGACGTCTCCTCGGGATAGAGGTGTCGCAGCATCGACAGGGTACCTGGCTCCGAAGCAGCTGCCCCGATGCCCATGATCACTCGAGCGATGATCAAAACAAGCGGCGAGGGCGCCAATGCAGCCACGATGGAACCGGCCACAAAGAGCATGAGCCCCGCCAACATCATCTTACGCCGACCATAGCGATCACCGATGGCCCCAAAGACCAGCATCAATGCGGCGAATGCGACCGCGTAGCCACCGATAACCCATTGCAGCTCATCGACACCCGCGTGAAGATGGCTTTGAATCGGGGCGAGTGCTACGGCGACGATCGTGGTGTCAAGGAACGTGAGAAACAGAACCCCGCTTAGAACAGCGAGGGCCCACCGCTGCTGTGAACGCTCCATCGCCTACGAATTCTTCTCAAATGCCGCGCACGCCGGCACCTTCGTTCCCTCGAGTGAGATCAGACCGCAGAAGCTGGCATCCCCCACCTTCCAGGCACCGCCAAGCTTCACCGCCTCACCGCTTTGATCTTTGAGGGCTGGTTGCCCACCGAGGTAAATGGTGTACACGACGCGAGCTGTCGAGGGCGAGATGATGGTCACCCTCGACACCTTTGCTGAAGTGCCCTTAGCAATACTTGATTGTGCCTGCGCGTCGATCACCGTCGCAAACTCGCTCCCATTTTGGAGCAGTTTGATCTTCGTCCTGGCTGGCGCCGTGCCATCAAAGAAGGTCACGAACGCCCGTTGGATCTGTGTCTTTGATGAGAGTGGTTTCGCGTTAGATTCGATCGTTCCGCTCGCCGTCGAGCCACACGCTGCCATGACCGCACTCGCCACCATGAGCGAGACACCCACGAACGCCACTTTCCGTCGACCCATTTGTCACCCTCTCATCAACCCCTGAGGCTCACGGCATCACCCCTCATCTGTGCGCCTCAACCAAAGGCTAGTTCCTAACCAATATTTTATTTGCTATTAGCAAATAAAATGTCTTTCGGCAAATGCATTGTGGCATAAGTTCCCAACTACCGTTCAATCGAGCGCCTAAACGGTAACGATGTGGAACCTCGCTGTGCCAAACCTGTCCCGTCCCAAGCGTCTTGGAGTTAGGCCCTCGTTCCGGTGATCCGAGCCTCCACAATGGAATTGCCTCCGTCGACGACGACAAGCTGACCGGTGAGATAGGACAGCCCCGGAAGACAAAGGGCCGCGATGACCGACGCCACCTCCTCTGGGAAGCCCGAGCGACCGAGCGGTGCGGCCCGACCGAAGCCGATCTCATCTTCACTGGCAGAGCCAGTGGCGATCCAACCAGGTCCTACGGCGTTCACGGTCACCCCATAGGGCGCGGCTTCGAGCGCCATTGATCGGGTGAGCCCTAGCATCGCGGCCTTCGCCGTCGCATAGATCGCATGCCCGGGCATGGAATTGACCGGGCCAGTGGTCGAGGCAACCATGATGATACGGCCCCAACCACGTGCTTTCATCCTCCCCACAACAGCCTGCGACACAAGAAAGGCGGTGTCGAGATTGCGTTCAAGACCAAGGTGCCACTCGGTCAACGTCAGTGACTCGACCTCTGCCACGGTGTCTGATCCCTGAGCAACCGAGGTCATCCCAGCATTGTTGACCACGACATCGACCGGCCCATAGGTCGACAAACACGCCTGGCGCAATAGATCGATCGCATCTGCATCCGTCAGGTCAGACACAAATCCAGCCGCCTCGACACCCCGATCACGCAGGGTCGCCACTCGATCGTGAATGCGTTCAGTCGTCGAGGTGATCATGACCCGTGCACCAAGCTCACCAAGGGCCAAGGCCGTCGCAGCTCCTATCCCGGTTGCCGATCCTGCACCGGTGACGAGCGCCACCTTCCCATCTAAGTCACCCAAGATTGTCATTATTTTCCCAACTTCCATTGCGCCATCATCAACGCAAATCATCGAACCCTAACGCTTAGCAACGACCCTGTAACAATCAATCGGAGATCGCCAACAAGCTCACACCACGAAACCGGCCCTGATATTACGACCGGGTTCCCAGCAACAAGATCTCTCACAACCCGGTTTTCGGTCTAGCTGAAGGAGCGGAAACCAGATCCGAGGAGCGCCCCAAAGTCGACATCTGGATGATCACGCTCAACGGTCTGGAGGCGTACAGCACTTTCAAAGAGTGCCAGGAGCGTGCCGTCACCCCGGCGTAAGACGCGCACGCCAGGGATTCTCCCCATCTCAGCAACTCCGTCTGGGCTTACCATTCGAGCCACTCGATACGGGGTAGAGAGAAACTCGACAATGGCGCCAAACTCGTGTTCCATCCGATAGTGAAACACCTCAAACTGCATTTCGCCAACGGCTGCCAGAACGGGAAGGGGGTCCCCATCCAACTCATGGAGCACTTGCAGCACCCCTTCGCGTTCGAGTTGGTCGAGACCTTTGCGAAACTGTTTTGCCCGCCCCGGATCCTTGACACGGACGCGCCGAAAGATCTCGGGAGCGAACTGTGGAAACGAAGGGAAGACGACTGGGCTACTCGCATACAGCGCATCACCGATACGCACCTCGCCGGCATTGACCAACCCGATGACATCGCCAGGGAAGGCGGTCTCAATCGTTGAACGATCCGCCCCAAAAAGCGCGCTCGCGTACTTGGTCGAGAAGGTGCGGCCAGTCCCAGCGTGCGTCAGCGTCACACCCCGTTCAAACTTGCCAGAGCAGATCCGCACGAACGCGACGTGATCGCGATGCGAAGGATCCATGTTGGCCTGGATCTTGAAGACAAAGCCTGCCAACGGGGCGTCAAGGGGGCGCAATTCGTTGCCGACTGACCTGCGAGGACTTGGGGAGGGCACGAGATCGACCACTGCGTCGAGCAAGGCACGAACCCCAAAATTGTTCATCGCCGAGCCCACAAAAAGGGGACTCGTCTTGCCCTTCAGAAAACTCGGCTGATCGTGTGTGGCTCCCACCGCATCAAGGAGCGCGCACTCCTCAAGGGCACCAACCCAATCTGGACCTTCTTCGAGCGCAGCGGTTTCGGCATCGATGAGGGTCTCGGTCGCGACCGTTCTCCCACGCACGCTTCGCTCAAAGCGCGTGAACGTCCCGGTTGCGCGATCGATGACTCCTCGAAACTCACCTGGTATGCCTACCGGCCATGTCATTGGCGTCGGCCGAACTCCAATCTGATCTTCGATCTCATCAAGCAATTCGAGCGGTGATCTCCCAGGGCGGTCAAACTTGTTGAGGAAGGTCAGCATCGGAAGTCCTAGCGATCGACAGACCTCAAACAGCTTGAGTGTCTGCGCCTCGATACCCTTAGCGACATCGAGCACCATCACCACGGCATCAACTGCGGTCAACACCCGATAGGTGTCCTCCGAGAAGTCCCGGTGTCCGGGGGTATCGAGCAGGTTGATCAAGCTATCCCGATATTCGAACTGCAGGGCGGTGGAGGTGACCGAAATCCCACGCTCCTGCTCCATCGCCATCCAGTCGGACCGGGTGTCACGCCGCCCCACCCTGGCCTTGACGGTACCAGCCTCAGCGATGACGCCCGCATAGAGCAAGAACTTCTCCGTGAGGGTGGTCTTACCAGCATCAGGGTGGCTAATGATCGCAAAGGTCCGTCGCCGTGCGGCCTCAGTCAGAATCTCCTGCCTGTCTGCCTCATCCATCGACATCACTCCGCCACATTCATAGTTATCATCAGTTCGTTCACCGGACAATCCGCAATCTGGCGCCCGATACCTATCGCCAGTACCGGCCAGTCCCAGGCCGGCCACTCTTGCCTTGCCAGGTCGCGGCACTATCAGCCCTCGATAGCAAGCTCAGATTCTACCCGCTATACACCTGATATCTCTCCTTGGCCGGACGAGCAAGCTAACAGCACCATCCTCCGAAATCAGCAATCCGAAGTACAAAGAAAACCGACGCCCCGCACAACCGAACGGTGCGGCCCGTCCATGCTTTGATCCAGAGGCGGACGAGCCCACGCCTCGACCCAATACCAGCGCAGCGTCACAGTACACAGGCGAGCTACGACACACGCCGCTGTGCACCCAGGAGAGGGGGTGTAGTCCGTCCCTCGGCACAATGACATGCATATACGAGGCAGGAGCGGTCGTACTACCCGTCTCTTCCCGGTGCACGGTCGCCCAAAGCGCCACACATTGGGCAAAACCTGGAACGAGATGGCACTGGCACCTTATCGTCGCGACCGGGCTTGCCGATCAACCGCCATCGTCACCATCCCGAACATCGCAGATATCAACGGTAACCATGGTGTAACTACGGCGACCCCGAGGTACTGCCAACAGCCAGGATTCCGGTGTCCAAGATCCCATCAGACGAGCTCCATTCCTCACACGATCAAGAGGCCGGCATAGCAATCATCCACCACAAGTGACACTTGGTGGCATAGTACACGAGTATGGGGCTTGACCGATTCCGATCAAGCCCCACAACAAAACGCTATACTCCTGAAGCCGTTAAGCCCAATACGATGAACTCTCCCAAGATGGTGAAGTCAGTGGCACCAGCGAGCTACCGTCATCGGGACTCGCCACGATGCCACCAACGTTACACAATTATTGCTGTGCCCGTTCGATTGCCTCGTCAGTTTGTTTGCTTCCACTACCGGAGGCGACACCCCAATAGTAGAACCCGATTGCGAGCACAATCACAACCACCAGATCCCAAGGGTAGTGGATGAGGCCATGAAGCTTATTGTACTGACCGCCAAAGCGCGCCGACCCAAAGTAGGTCTCAAGAAGCGAAACCACGATGAAGGCGACGAGCCAGATCCCTTGCTTCCAGGCTTTGAGATCGATCTTGGCCAGATCATGGCGGGCAGCCGACACAATCAAGTAAATAATAATGCCGATCGCATAGCCAACGGTGAGCTTCCAGACCGTCTCCCAGCCGCTCCAATAAATGATGAGCGCTCCCATCACGTAGGCGATCGGAGAGATGATGCTCGCTCCACCCAGACGATACGGCCGAGGTGCGGATCCGTGATGACGCCGGAATACCGCCAACGACACCGGCCCCATAATGTAAGTAAAAACCGTCGCAGAAGAGATGACCCCCACCAGATCCTGCCAGGTCGGGAACGGCAACAGAAAGATGGCTGACGCGATCAACGTTGCAATCGTAGGAATGAGCGGGATTCCGGTCTTGTCTGAAATCTTCTTCCAGGAACGGCCGAGGTAACCGTTGCGCGCACTCCCAAGAATCACACGCGGAGTCGAGGCGAAGTAAACCAACCCAGTCCCCGACGGAGAGAGAACGGCATCAGCATAGAGAATGGTAGCAAGCCACCCGAGGCCGATCGCGGACGCGACCTGTGCAAATGGCGAACTCAGGCTTAGCGCTGCCCAACCATGAGTGAGATCACCCTTTGGAACCGCCGCGATAAACACGACCTGGAGCAGCACGTATACCGCCATACCGGCCAGCAATGCCGTCAGGATCGCACGAGGCGCATCCCGTTGGGGATTCTTGGCTTCTGCTGCCATCTCCACGGCCTGGCGAAAGCCCAGGAAGGAGAAGACGATGCCGGCGGTCGACACTGCAACGAGCACCCCGGCCGTACCATAGGGCGCAAAGCCGTGGGTAGCGGGCGCCGAGTAGTTCGACCAGTCTTTGGCGACGAAGAGGACCACCAGAATCGTCAACGTCGGGGTTAAGAATTTCAAGAACGTGACGAAGCTATTGACCTTCGCGTAGAGCTTGACGCCATAGACATTCAACAGAAAGAACACCACCAAGAGCGCCGCTTCCACAATGAAGGCGACGGGTTGATGAGCATCGAAACTCCCGTTCACCGTCTTGCCAAAGCCCTTAATGTAGTGCGACGCGTACTGGACTACCGCCTCAGCCTCGATGGCCGGGACCGAAGCATACGCGATGAAGGCCGCCCAACTCACGATGAAGCCCACCAGTGGCCCATGTGAGTATTGCGGATAACGAGTGGCACCACCAGCCTCAGGGAGGAACCCTGAGAGCTCCGCATAGACGAGCGCTATAAAGAGGCAGGCGACACCACCAATAACCCATGAAATAATTGCTGCAGGTCCGGCTGTCTGTGCCGCATAGAGCACTGCAAACAGCCACCCAGATCCAATGATGGCACCGAGTCCTGCAAAACTCAGATCCAGGTAGGACATCTCCCGCCGCAGACGTCCTGTCTTTTGTTGATCAGTTTGCACATATCCCCCTTGTACGTTACCGAACAGCCAACCATAGTCGGCCGTTACCGAATACCATAACATACCCGTGCAATACTGTCTAGTTGATCGCTGGACCTACACAAAGCGTTCACAATCCCTGGCCTCACGAGGAACCGCAATGGCACACGTCACACACTCTGCAAGGACCAACCCAATACCCCGGCAAACCCTGTCCGATCAAGTGCCCTACCGCTTACGGCTGCGACGACGTAGCTGCCAGGCCGCTCAGCCTACCCCGGGGGCTGTCCACCTGACGATGCCCGGCCCACCATCGCAGAATCACGGACCTGGAACACTTGGTTCGATCCACAATAGGGAAGCTCGTCATCCAGATTGTGCCGTACCGGCACCCGACGCATACTCGCTCGCAAACGGCCAAGGCTTGCTAATTGTCGCACCAGATCGACTGACATAGGTCAGTGCCTCTGGGGTTCCAACAGAACTCAGCTGCACCTTCGTCGCGACGATGTAGCCTACCCTGACGGCGTTGCTCTCGGGAGACAGCAACGACAACGAGGCTGATTTTGGGGAGATTCGAGTAAGAAGGTTCTTGATCAACCCGATAGCAACCGTCGCGGCGCGACCAGTGGACCGTAAGCGGATGGATACCACGGGCCATCCGAGATGCCTCGAACGATCAGCCACGGGACCCCAAATCGTGCGTTCGTGCAGGCAAACCCCATGCCCTCGTTCCCGCCGGCATCGGTCTTGTCTAGTGCATTCTGGATCTCTTGATCGGCCAAAAGCTCGGTCCACTGATTGGCGCTGCCGATCACTCCAACTAAGACGCGGTTGCGAAGCACCCCGTGGAGCCTCTTCTCCCCCGTCGCCGCGGCAAGTGGGATGGAACCCAAATTCGATCCTTCATCAACTGCATCGCGCATCAGCTGAGCAGAGGTGGCGAGGTCCTCAAGGTAGACGTAGCTCTTCGACACCGATGACGGACCTAACCCAAAGCTCTTCGCATCTCGCGAAGTTGGGCTACGTTGCCCAGGGCCGCCAACGAGTGTGCCCGACAGGTTCGATTAGGAGGTAATCTACATCTCCACGCCGGTGTATGGGGAGAGAAAACCCCGATCATTGAAGTGAATCGACAACCTATCGAGCACGTACGCTCCCAGTACTACGTCCCCGACATTGACCGCAGAATTTCTGGAACCAGCGATACCAGTGAGGAGTGCCGCTCGAAGAGCAAGATGCGAATCCATGATCGTTGTTGCTATTTCGGCTGCATACTCTTTCTCGCCGGATCGCACCTCAACCACGGGAATGCCGTTGGGGGTGCTGGACGCACCAAGAACCAACTCCCACAACCGTTACTGAATACCCTTACCCATAACTTGCCCACCTTGTCGGTCGTCCACCGCATGCGCTAAACCGAACCATTTCCCAAAGGTTGATGGGCCATTCCGCACGAAACGGGTGATCCACCCTGCGGTGTCGGGAAACACACATTCGATCTCTCCCACAACGACGTTATCGATGCTCTACCCACACCCTGTGACGGTGACCCTTCGAAGCTGCGTGGGCAGCGGGAACGAGCCAGCCACCAAAACGACAAGGCGAGTCTTTAACACGTGATGTGAGCCACCAGCCATGAACCCCTAAGGCTACTTCTCGACAATGCCAGTCGCGACGCCTTTCGTTGCACACCAACGAGACCGCTTGGCCACCATCGAGCGAACCTTGAGTACTAGAATTCCATAACCCAGTTAGGAGCTGACCGGCCTTGACCGCGACCTGAGCGTAAGCAGCCGGCGGACGAGAAGAGCTGGAAGCCAACCTTCCAGGAAGGCGAGAACCAGAGCGATCACTACCAACAGGAACCCAAGACCAGCCGGCAGTCCCGCCAAGAGGGCAACGACACGAACCGACCCAGAGAGATGGGCACCAACGGCACCTTGTACGAAACCAGCGGCCCAGCCAAGGAGCACCGCGACACCAGCAAGGCTCGGTCGCAACCAGATCGCCAACACCACCCCGATCAGATAACCGGCCCACCACAATCCGATGACGTTGGCAAGATAGGCGATGAGCGCACCAGCGATGATAAGGATAACGGCCCATGGTGATCGGATCATGACGATGGCTCCAGTATCCAAGTGGCAATGCTCGGCTGTGTACCGAGCCCGAACGGAAGATAGTGACCATCAAACCAGTCGGCAATCTGGTTCTCGTACCACGGGGAAAGCGGGTTCTCAGACTGGCCTCCCGGGTAGATCGCGTACCCCCGATCTCCGAACGCAACAATCATGCGCCAGCTGGGCCCAGCCTCGGAGAGTAGATCGCCGTCCGCTGCATCAACGGTCCAAGCATCCCCCGAAGATCCCCGCGGCCCATACGACAGCCCTGCCACGCCGCTCAGCGAAGGGAACTCACGAAAATGCAGTCGGTCCCAGTGCCAGTTGCTTTGATTGACGCCAAACTTTCGGGCAAGTGTCGTGACCGCCTGCCCAAGTGCCTCTCGTGCTACCGTCGACGCCGTCACCGAGTGTCTATCCCCAGGTGGGGTGAAGAATGGACTCGATGGTTGCGACAGATCCATGTATTGGAGATCCTCCACCAACGGCGCGTTGAGCTGGTTGACCACCAGCGAGCTCCCCGCCGGCTCGGGAACCCGATATCTAGAAAACCACGGGCCAAACGTGTCGTGAATCTCGTCGCCAAGGAAAGTCCACCAGATGGTTGCTGCCGTCGAGGACGCCCCCATAGAACCATTCCAGCGACTCAGGGTCTGCACGGCCAAAGCGACCGAGGGGGGTTCGTGGACATCGCGGAACTGTCGCACGAGCCAGGGCACGAGCTGGGTCGCCAGATAATCGGTCACCGAGTTCTGGAGGTGGGCAACATCGCCAGGACTGATCTTGCCCTTCTTGGACAGCACTGCATGGATCTCATCGGCTCGATAGCCGTTAGCAAAAAAGTTAAACGAGGTCCCGATGTAATACGGGTAGTTGGCAGTGACAGGTCGCTGATTCGCACTGAAGACAAAGCCGGACTTTGGGTCATAGCTCTGGGGGATCGCACTGTAGGGGATCGATCCGACGATCCGATCTCCATCATCGCCGTTCATGACCAGCCACGGATCACGAGCACTGAGAATTGGGTAGTAACCAGCCGAAATCATCCCAATGTTGCCATGGCGATCACCGAACACAAAGTTCTGTGACGGGGCTCTCCACTCAGCGAGTGCTGCCTTGAACTGCGACCAATTCGAAGCATGTAGAACACCCATGAGAGAGGCAAAATCCTTTGACACCTGCGCCCCGAGCCAATCAACCGCCACCTTGACACCGTGAATCGAGATGATCGGACCGTTGACGGTCGTGTCAACCACCAGATGACGTGACGGCTCGCCCTTGACCTTGACGATATAGCTATGATGGCCAAACGGCACCCAGGCCCCATGCAGCAAATAGTCCCCGGGGTGTGATTTGCTCGTGGTCTCCTGGTAAAAGAAGGTCGATTGGTTCTGCACATCGGTCTCGCTCCACGCGATAGAGTGATTCCTCCCGATCAAAATGATCGGTAACCCCGGTACCGTCACCCCAGCAAAGCTGATACCAGGCGCATGGGCATTGACCCAGTACCAGACGGCAGGAAGTGTCTGGTTGAGATGCGGATCACCAGCGACGATGGCGTTGTGAGTCGAGGACCGGGATCCGGCGACTGCCCAATTGTTCGAGTTTGAAAACGAATGGATCTCTCCAGGAAGAAGCTTGGCACTGGTCCGGATGATCGACTGCAGTGAGGCGAGTAGGGTTGGACTCACAGTGGTCGGCGGGTCAACTGGGATGTCATGAGTTGCGCGATACGGTCCCGGATCATACGGCGACTGTGGGTTCTTCGCTATCACCGGGAAAAGGTCCATTGTCCGCTGGTAGCCCAAATGCCCCACAAGGATCGAATAATCCACTGGATTCTGCGAATAGTCGAGCGTTTGCGTCAGATAGCCCTGCACCAACATCGAATCAACCGGTGTCCACGGCGCCGGCGTGTAATCGAGAAGTCGGAACTCGACCGGTAGCTGGTGGTGGCTGATATCGTAGGCTCGCGCCGCGTTGACACCGTCGGAAAAGACCTGCAAGATCGTGCGGTCTGTCGAGGGTAAGGCAGCGTAGTTAGCTCTGGCTGTTCTCAACAGTCCAAGACGTAGCTCAAAGACGTCGGAGGTCAGGTAGTTAGGCCCAAGGACCGCTGAAAGCTGGCCAGACGCCTCACGCCGGATCAGATCCATCTCAAATAGTCGATTCCTCGCCTCGAGGTAGCCCATCGCGAACCACAATGCGCGCTGGCTTGCGGCGCGAATGTCCGGGATGCCCTGAGCAGAGTACGAGATGGTCACTGCTCCCGGCAGACCAGCGACATGAATGGAAGACGAGGTCGGAAGGGCAGCCCTGGCACCGACGTTGAGCGCGCCGGTTGCCGGGTCAAGGGTCGCGCCAAGCGGCGGGACGGTCGCCACACCTTCGACCTGGACGAATACGAGTACGACGAGCCCGACAACAGCGAGGATCAATCCCACAAGACCACGCCACTTCACAATTCCCCCTGACCAAAGACTCGCCCGAGCATAGCAAAGAAGAGCTAGCTTGAAAAGTCACTGCCCTGAGGACTTGAAGGGCACGACATATTCCCCTTGGCTGGTCGCGGCTGATGAGCACTGTGCCTGAAGGGAGGGCACCAGACGTGACTCAGGTAATTGTTGGGACTCTGCAAGCGTGCCGGCGAGCGCCTGCCAGTTGGTGCTCGTCGCAGCAGCCAGGTTGGCTGGCGACACCGCCTCCGAAAGCAGCAATTCGGCACGGGCAAGATCTGCACGCGCCTTAGCTCCAGTCGTTGCCTTGGATGCATCGTAGAGTCGAATCGACCGATGGACGAGAACACAGGCTTGGGTTGCATCCGATGTAGCGCTGGCCCCACAAGAGGACAGGAGGCCGCCCGTCGCCACCAGTGAAATGAGGAGTCCTAACCATAACGGCACTCTTTTGACCCGATACGGGGGTTTGACCCAACCAGAGCGCACCATGTGACCCAGGCTATCGGTAAGAGCCCAGCTTTGATAACGTAGAGGCATGGATTCTCTCTTTGGCCCAGACTCCGCAGTATGGCGGTTGCACAGCGATTTTTCAGGTCTGATCGGCGGGCTCCGCGCGCTGGCGGTACAAGCGTTAGAGCCGGGCGCACTCGCTGGAGTTCGCCAGTTTTCTCGCTTTGGGGACCACCCCGATCGACGACTCAATGAAACGATCGACTTCATCGACACCGTCACTTACGCTCCACTCGATGAGGTCAAGGCGGCCATCAACGCAGTCCGCACGCTACACGAGCCAGTCCATGGTGCCGTGCCAGAAACTGGCTCACCGTTTTCGGCCAACGACCCTTACCTGCTGTCCTGGGTCCACAATGCGATGGTCGAATCAGTGAGCTTGGCCTATCTGAGTTTTCACCCGGATAACCCACCTTCGCTGCTCGAT